>CAVEGR010000092.1:0-13020 GCA_963615565.1 Phocaeicola massiliensis
ATTAAAGAAAGTAACATCACTAACAGAAAAAAGAAGTCCATCAAAGTCTTCAACATATGTAGAACGGCAATTAATAAACTTTTTTTCTCCATTGAGGTCTTCAAAATCAAAAATCTGCGCAACATTTACTTTATTTTCACTAATACAGCTACGCATAAATAACGCAACTTTTTGGTCTATAAAAACTTTTTCAATAGGACAGTTGTTATACTTTTTTCTTTTAGAAACTGGAACTAAAGAAGAAATAGTCTTATTTATATAAACAACATTTCCTTCTTTATCAACCAATGCATAACCCATAAAAGCATTGTCCAAAGCCAAGTTTCTTAGTTTAAGCTCAGAAGATTGAGTGTTAATAATACCCAAAATCTGTTCGTCAGAGAGTTTAGAAATCTTGGAAGACGCCTTAGAAACAAAAGTATTCATCTTAAAACCTCTTTAGTCCTATAAACCACATAATCAAATGTAAGTCTCTTAAGCTGGTTATAAGTTTTAGCTTTATTCAGCATAGAAGTTAACTCTGTTAGCAAATATTCACCTTTTTTTGCCTCAATAGAGCCATCTCTAAGCCCTTTATGAATTAAATCTATCACATGAGAATAATACAAATCCCATGCACGGTTTTCTTCCAAAACTTTCACTAGGGCAGGAACATCCAAGCTCTTTCTTACAACCAAATCTTCAGCAGCTTTTATAAGATAAGCATCATCAATTCCAGCCCCATCAAGGAAAAACTGCTCAAGAGAGCCATACTTTTTTGGATCTACAAACAACGAATTTAAGATATACTTTGTCTGCATATCATTTAACGCATTAAACTTAAATTTGCGAACTCTACTTAAAATAGTAGCCAGCAATCTTCCCGGATTTGCAGATATAATCACAAAATACGTATCTCTAGGCGGCTCCTCCAGCGTCTTTAAAAGAGCATTAACCGCAGAGCTTAACGCATTCTCCAAGCCCTCAATAATTATCAACTTATGCTGGCCATCCATAGCAGAAGTAGAACACCAATCCCTAATGGCTCTTACCTGACCAACAGAAATTGCACCAGTTTTATTTGTATCCATCAAAGGGCCAACAGCTTTTGCAATCTTATCAACAAGCCCATCAATCTGAGTTTCATCAGCAGACCCAAGCTGGTCAAGCAATTCTCCCACACCGGCTGCATCATCAAAACGCTTCTTCCCTGCAGCAGACTGATCTTCAATTAAAGCGCCATGGTACTGCTGTAGCAAAATCCCGATATTTTCCTTCAAAAAATCCTTAGCAACTTTATTTTTTGCTCTTTTTAAAAGAGTTAATGCTGTCTTTATTCTGTATTCATGGTTTCTATCTGAAACAATAATTGTGTTTTCTTTGGGAACATCAAGAGCCAAACTAAGTTGCATTGCAGCATACATTCTTCCAGAAAATGATGGCCCAAAAAACAAAGATGAACTAGGAAAATTACTACTTGATACTAAATCAGACAATTGTTGAGCAATTTCAGGCTGAGTTTTAGCAAGGCCTTCAAACATCAAACAATGCCTCCTACAGAGTTAAAAAGCTCTACAAACCACGTTGATAGAGGCATAATTAATCTACTTGAAAGAAAACTCTCATCAAAGACTTCTTGAAGGTTGAAAAGATTCTGATAATTTAGAAGATACTCTGCAAGTCCTATCAACAATAGAGCTTCAATACCACCTAAGAAGAAACCCAAAAGATGGTCAACAACATCTAAGTTACTTTCTTCACAAATATTGTTTAGAACAGACCCAAAGCCTCTAACAAAACAATAACCTATCATGAAGATTAAAAAGTATCCAATAAACGCAGAAAACCAATAAGGAAAACCAAATTGTTCTGTAAATAGTTTGCCAATAGGAGAAGTAAACATAAAGGCAACAATAAAACCAACCACATAACCAAACTTGGTTGAAAGTTCATCTATTAAACCTTTAATTGCGCCCCAAATACCACCAATGAAAAGTAGAACAATGATAATATAATCTACTGTTTTTAAGTACTCCATAACAATAATAGTATAAGAAATCACAGCCAATCTGACAACCAATCTTTCCGTTTTGAACTATTTTAGATATAATTATCTCATGTCATTTTTAGCAAAATTATTCGGCACAAAAAAGGACAAAGACGTAAAAGCTTTAAGTCCTATAGTAGAAAAAGTTAATTCATATGATTCTTGGGCTCGCAGCCTCAAAGATGAAGAATTTCCACAGCAAACAAATACTTTCAAAGATAGAATTAAAAATGGTGAAACACTTGATCAAATACTCCCAGAGGCATATGCACTTGTAAGAGAAGCTTCCCGTAGAGTGCTTGGAGAGCGTCATTATGATGTTCAAATTATGGGTGCTATTGTACTTCATCAAGGAAAAATCCTTGAAATGAAAACTGGTGAAGGAAAAACGCTTACAAGTGTTCCTGCAGCATATCTTAATGCACTAGAAGGAAAAGGCGTTCATGTAGTTACTGTTAACGACTATCTTGCTCAGCGTGATGCTCAATGGATGAGCCCAATTTACAATTTCCTAGGTCTTAGTGTAGGTGTCATTATTTCAAACATGGACAATGCACGCCGTAAAGAAGCCTACCTATGTGATATTACATATGGAACAAACAACGAATTTGGCTTTGATTATCTAAGAGATAACATGAAGCTTAGGTATCAGGACAAAATTCAGCCAAAACATCATTACTGTATAATTGATGAAATTGACTCAATTCTCATTGATGAAGCACGTACTCCTCTTATCATTTCAGGCCCTGCTGATGACGATACTCAACAGGCCATCAATGCTGAAAAGATAACATCCTACTTCAAAGAATGTGAAAAAGATCCAGAAACCGGAGAATATCCAGAGATATCGGCCTTTGCACGCTTTGAGGATGGTGCAAAATTAGAGCCAGAAGGCGATTACATGCTAGATGAAAAAAGCCGGCGCGTTAGCTTTACAAAGCAAGGCATGGCCCACATGGAGCAGTTATTGCAAAAGCTGGGCATAATTCAAGACTCGCTTTATGACGATGAAAATTTTGAGTACATCCATTATGTAACACAGGCTATGGTTGCAAAACATCTGTATCACAAGGACACTGACTACGTTATTCAAGACAACCAAGTGCAGATTGTAGATGAGTTTACTGGTCGTATTCTCTATGGCCGCCGTTACAGTGATGGACTGCATCAAGCTATTGAAGCCAAAGAACATATCAAAGTCTATGGAAAAAACAAGACCCTTGCTACCATCACATTCCAGAACTTCTTTAGAATGTATGACAAGGTCTCAGGTATGACTGGTACTGCTGATACAGAAGCAATAGAATTTGCATCAATTTACAATCTTGATGTTGTTGTAATTCCAACTCATGTTCCAGTTCAAAGACAGGATAAGGATGACTTGGTGTACCTTAATGAAGGTTTTAAATACAAAGCAATCTGTGAAGAAATTAAGCGTGTACATGAAACAGGCCAGCCAATTCTCATTGGTACAGTTTCTATTGAAAAATCTGAATTAATCTCTTCTCTGCTACGCAAAATGGGAATTCCACATGAAGTGCTCAATGCAAAAAATCATGCAAGAGAAGCTACAATTATTGAAAATGCTGGTGCAAAAGGTGCAGTAACTGTTGCAACCAATATGGCCGGCCGTGGTACAGATATCAAACTTGGTGGCTCCCCTGATGCTCTAGCTAGAAAGCTCTGTGGAACAGAGGCAACAGAAGAAGAATTTAAAGCAGCAAAAGAAAAAACAAAAGCTCAATGGCAGGCCAATTATGAAGAAGTTAAAGCTTTAGGTGGATTATATATACTGGGTACAGAACGTCATGAATCAAGACGAATTGACAACCAGCTTAGAGGTAGAAGCGGACGTCAAGGAGACCCTGGTATTTCACGTTTCTATGTCAGTTTTGATGACACAATTTTGCGATTATTTGCAAAAGATAACATTAAGGCTCTAGTTGGAAGACTTGGAATGAATACAGGTGAGCCAATTGAGCATGGCATGGTAAGTAAGGTCATTGAAAGTGCTCAAAAGCGTGTAGAAGAGAGAAACTTTGACATTAGAAAACGTCTTTTGGAATATGATGATGTTCTTAACGAACAAAGGAACTTCATCTATTCTCAGCGCGATGAAATCCTAATTGACCAAGATATGGTGGAAAGAGCTTTAAATGCATGCTTTGAGTTTATTTCTGAGGCTGTTGATGATTGCCACAGTAAAAACACAAATAATCTTGCAACCTTACATCAAAAGCTTATGGATAAAATTGGTTATGATTATCAACCTTCTCAAGAAGATGAAAGCATGACCAAAGAGGCTCTAGAAACTAAAATAAAAGATCTTGTTCGTAAAAATGTAGAAGCAAAAGCTGCAATTGTTGGCAAAGACCAATTTGGTGAGTTTATTCGTCAAATCTATTTAAGACAAATAGATAGCAGATGGCAAAATCACCTTGAAGAGCTAGAAGATCTCAGAGACTCTGTAGCTTTAAGATCCTATGCACAGAAGAATCCTCTTTTAGAGTATAAGCTTGAAGGCTTTGACATCTTTGATGCAATGATTGAGCAAATCAAGTCCACAGTTGCAAAGACAATTGTCAGAGTGCAAATTAGACTTAATGCAGACCCTAATGCAAGAGTTTCAAGACCTCGAAAAATGATTGAATCTCACGGAGAAGGCAGTCAATTCAGCAACATTGCAGCACGCCAAGCCATGCAAGCAAGAGCTGCTGAAAATGCTCATGCACAAAATTCAATTCAAATTGTACGTTCAACTCCAAAAATAGGAAGAAATGACCCTTGTCCTTGTGGCAGTGGTAAAAAATACAAGAATTGCTGTGGCAGAAACCAAGGCGTCAATTAATTGCAAGAACCTAAAAAACGTACGTTTTGATTGGAGGAAAGCCGTTAAAGCATACACTAGCATAACTTGCAGTGTATGCGCCGGCTGCTAAGAAATAAATTCTATCCCCTGCTTTCAAATCCACTGGAAGTGGATATTTCTCTTTTTCGTACATAATGTCCATACTGTCACATGTTGGACCAGAAAGAACAACCGGCTCTGTAGGATGTGTACAGTCCATGTCACAAGAACAGACGCTACTGTATCTAATACTTTCATCAATAGTTTCAATCATGCCGTTAAATTTACCAGTATCTAGAAATACCCATCTATAATCTTCATTTGTGCCTTTTTTGGCAACTTCTACTACAGTTGAGGCCAAAATACCACTGTCAGCAACTAGACTACGGCCCGGCTCCATAATAAAACGAGGGCGTGTTTTAATATCAGGAAAGTATTTTTCAATATAACCATTAATAATTAGGCCATAGTTTTCAAGACTCATAGTCTCATAAACATATCTTGCAGGAAGGCCACCACCCATGTCAATTAGACTTAACTTGCAAGGAGATTTGGCAAAAATATCGGCACATAAACCTAAGGCAGTATCCCATACTGTAACATCGCGCTGTTGGGAGCCAACATGAAAAGAAAGACCTACTGGATTAAGGCCCAAGGACATAGCAAGATTTATCAAATCTAAGACCATATCACTGTGGCAACCAAACTTTCTAGAAAGTGGCCAGTCAGCACTATTACTTGCAGGAAGAAGAACTCTAAAATAAATGTTGGCACCAGGAGCCACGCGTGCAACCTTTCTAACATCGTTCTCACAGTCACTGGCAAATGTAGTCACACCCTTTGACCAAAAATATGCAACATCTTCTTCTTTTTTTATAGGATTACCGTAAAAAATGCGTGAAGGTGAAACTCCAAGAGCCAAGACCTGATCTAGTTCATACCTACTAGCAATATCAAAACACGAGCCCATATCATACAGCATAGTTGCAATCTCGTTGAGTGGACATGCTTTGAGTGCAAAATAAATATCGGCATATGGACATGCCTTCTTCATACGCTGGTAGTATGACTTAATCAACTGTAAATCAACAATTACATGTGGCGTGGGTAGAGTCTTTGAATACTCTACCATATCTTTGAATCTAGCACGTTGTGCAAGCGGATTAGTACAAGGCATATAACTTTAAACCTCTAATAACCCAGCTCTTGGCCAACAATTATTACTATCATTCTTCCTTCCGGCTGTTTGCCAGTGATAACTGCTGTACTACAAAGTTTTGCTGTACAAGATCCAGCTGGTGGAAACATCATGTTTTTACCTTTTAAATCTTGTGATATACAATGGCCATGTTTTGCACAATATGTGTCCATTCCAAGTCTTATTGCATTTGCTGGAGCACAAATTGTTTTCATTCTAATCATTGCATCTTCTAGCGTTGGAACTATCTTATTGTAACCAGCAATAACAATTACTCTTTTTGGTCCAAAGAGAAATGCACAAAGACGGTTTCCAGTTCCGTCTATGTTGTACAATGCACCTTCTTCAGTAATTGCATTTGTGCCTGAGACAAAAGTCTGGGCCATGACACATTCTTGCTTACGCTTAAATGAATCTTCTGGACTTAGTCCTTTTTCGTAACGGTCAATAAATTTGTACTCAGGACTTTGAATTAGATCCAAAGCTCCAATCTCACTGAGAGTTACAGAACCACCTACTCCTATTGTTTCACCTGGAACGAGCAAAGTTTTAAGCAGTGCTAATACCTCATTTCCAGTTGGAACATAGACAGCTTTCATACCGTTTTTCTCTAAATTCTCAATTGTTCTTGAGATTCTCATGTTTATAACTTTGCTCAAATTTGGTTCCATATTTACCTCGTTTTATTGATGTTTTTGTAAAACTGCAAAAACTAAGAACTTATTCCATAGAAAAATCAGTAGTAAAAATAGGACTGTCTTCGTTTAAGTGCTTTGTACCAAAGATATTATAGTCAAGCCAGTTAAAGAGATTATCTCTCCTTTCTGCATTAACAAGCCACTCAGTATTTACAGCATTTCTGCACATATTTTCATAAACCAAATTAACATTCTGAAGATGACCTTCAAGACGCTTCTTTGCATATTCCTCGCTAGTATGGTTATGAACAAGGAACGGCCAATCACTAGCCATAGCAAGAAGCATTTCTCTAGCAGCCTGAGTTAAGAATCTCTGTTTAAGAGATTTTTGACAAGGAAATCTATCAGCAATCTCAGTCATATGCTCCAAAGCCTTGAAAATATGCCTATAAGACTTAGCATTAGAGCTACTATCAACCCAAACACCAGAGTAACCACCATCACCCCAAGTAGAATAAGCAGGACGCAGTGTATCAACATCTTCATCCAAAGTCACAATCTCACCGGGAGTAGTCAAACGCATACCATCTTCAAGAGCAACCTTACGAATAACCTGTTCAAGCCACTGAACTCCTTCAAACCACCAATGGCCAAAAAGTTCAGCATCAAAACTAACAGTATAAACAGGATCATTTTTAAGAGAATGTTCAACTAAATTACCCAAACTCTTAACATGATAAAGGAAGTTTCCTGCATGCAAAGCAACCTTAGCACTAGCTTTTTTAGGATTGTAAATTTTTTTATCAGAAGTTTTGCCAGTAATAGCCCAATATTTAAAACCAGTAAATACCCTTACACTTGGCTCATGAATGTATGGACCAATGTAGTCTAAAGGCAAATCATAACCAATATCTCTGTAAAACTCTCTATAATCCGGATCACACGGATATCCTTCAGAAGAAGACCAAACTAAACTAGTCAAATTGTAATCTCTAGCAAAACAATAAAGCCCATTAGGGCATTTCACAGGAGCAAAACAGCCTTGCTTTGACTCATCTGGAGAAAGAACAAATGCTTGAGCAGCCAAAGTAGTCCACTTAATGTTTTGTCTTACAAGTAAATGCTCAAGACCAGGATAATAACCGCATTCAGGAAGCCAGAATCCTTCAGTCAGCTTATCAAAAGTTCTAAGATGGTTCATCACACCTGTTTCAATCTGAGCATTAGACGCAACTGGGAAATCTTTATAAGCAGGAAGAAACGCATGAGTTGTAGTAGTAGTAATAAGTTCCAAATAACCACTATTTGAAAGTTCATTGAAAGCGTTTAAAATATCTCTATCATATCTCTCATAAAACTGCAAATTGGCATTAAGATTATTCAAGTAATCCTGAGCAAGAGCTCTAAATTCAGGTTCTTTCTCAAGCCTATCCAATTCCTTACAACCCAACTCAATATGCTCATTCAAATACTGAACAAAACGCTGACGCAAAAGCTCATCAGAGAGCATAGAACACAAGGTAGGAGAAATTGAAAACGTAAGCCTAAAAGGCACCTGATCATCCCTAAGACGCATCATCATGCGCAAAAGAGGAATATAAGACTCATTAATAGCCTCATAAAGCCAATCTTCTTCAAGAAATTTAGGATATTCAGGATGTCTCACAAATGGCAAATGTGCATTAAAAACAAAATTAATCCTATCAGTTCTCACATTCATGCCTCCACCCCAAAATTTTTAGCTTGTTCAAGAAGGTCACGAACCTGCTTGTTTTTAATCACACAACCATCCTTAGTAATCAATGAAGAAAAAAGCACATTGAACCTTGCAGAATCATCCAAGACATCCAAATGATTTCCAAGCCAACATTTTTGTACACAAGTCACGTTACTTTGGGCTAACAACTCTTCCTTTTCATCATACTGAGCCACCAAAATTGCCCTGTAAGCCTTACCTGTCCAAGGAAGCTCCACATTCCAGTCAATATCATCTTTAGTAATCCCGATATCAAAAGAATCTTCTTTTACAAGTTCTCTGCCAAGAATCTCAACCCTAACTAACAGATGTGCACCATCTTGCTCCAATTGTTCCAAAGTATGTTGAGCAATATCCCAAAAAATATAGGCCCAGTTAGCATCCTTGAGCATTAAATAAATACTTGTTTCGTTATAATTATCTGGAAGTTCTTCCACTCCTGGAAAACCAAAACCACCCTCATGATTACTCTTAGTTGGAATTTTGATATATCTGTGTCCACTAGAAGAAGCCCCAGAAATTCTTTCTGGTTCGTCTTCTACATCATAGTTATCTTCAATAGCTTCTATAAGCTCTTCATGTGAAAGACATTCCCAGTCCTCCACATCTAACTGCTGCGCAATATCTCTAAGTTCAGCCTCTGATAAGGTGTCAATGTCTACAAGGACCATACGAGCTCCTCTTGAGTTTTTTGCAAAAACATCATATTCAAAATTTTAGAGAAACAACCATATTTAGTCAATCAATCAACATCTTTCTAGCATGCTCAAGAGAAACAGAAGACTCATCGCCACTCAACATTCTAGCAATTTCATGCACCCTATCCTCACCAGCAACAACCTTAAGATGAGTATAAGTTCTGCCACCATCAACATCTTTAAAAACAACCATTTGAGAATCTGCACGGCTAGCAATACTTGCAAGGTGTGTAATAGCAATAACTTGCTTCTTTTCAGCCAAAGAACTTATGCACTGAGCAAGACTTAAAGCCACAGAGCCACCAATGCCAGAATCAACCTCATCAAACACTTGAGTTTGAATAGAGTCTTGAGAGGCCAAAACAGTTTTAAGAGCTAACATAACACGGCTCAATTCACCACCAGAAGCAATAGCCTTAATCTCTTTCATGGGTTCCCCAGGGTTAGCACTAATCATAAAACAAACAGAATCTACGCCAAACGAATTAGCTTTATCTAAAGGTAAAACCTCAATAGAGAACTCAGCATTAGGCATACCAAGTTGCCTTAAAACGCTACATATTCCCTTTTCAAGCTCTTTAGCAGCCTTTGTACGGGAAGATGTCAACGCATTACAAAGATTAGTAAATTTAGCCTTTTGAGCCTCAATTGCCTTATCACAATTAGAAAGTCTATCTTCAAAATCTTGAGAAAGATCTAAAGAAGCCTTAGCTTTTTGTGCAAAATCAATAACATCATCTAAGCTAGGACCATACTTTCTCTTAAGTTTTTGCAGTAAAGCAAGCCTATCCTGCATTCTATTAATAGAATCCTGAGAATACTCAACTGAACTCAAATAATCTCTAAGAGCTTGAGTAATATCCTCAATTTCAATTCTGGAACCCTCAATTCTAGCAGTAAAGTCAGCTAAAGAAGCATCACTTTTTGCAGCCTTACTGCAAAAAGTAGAAGCATCATATAAGAGAGATTTAGATTCTTTAAGCTTATCAGCACATAAAGTTACATTCTCATAAATAGATTCAAATTGACTTAAAACTTTAATTCTTTCAGAAAGCTCTTCATCTTCAACAGCAACAATTTTAGCACTCTCAATTTCTTCTAAAGCAAAACTCAAATAATCTTCCTGTCTTCTAGCCTCCTGAAGCTGAGAAACAAGAGTATTTTTTTCACTTGTCAATTGAGCTAAGTTTTTATAAGTTAAAGAACAATCTTCAAGCAAAGCTTCATTATTAGCATAGCAGTCCAAAATCTTACGTTGCTTATCTGCATGAAGTAAACTTTGATGTTCGCTTTGTCCGTGCATATCAATAAGGCTGTCAGCCAAATAACACAAATCTTGACGCATAAAAAGCTGGCCTTGAACATAAATCAAAGAACGTCCAGATGCCTTAACAGTGCGCTTAATGTAAATAGCACCATCTTCAGGTTCAACACCTTTTTCTAAAAGCCAAGGTAAAATTTCGTGATCTTGTGGAATAGACACAACAGCATTTATTACAATCTCATCTGCGCCATTACGTATAGCAGTAGTATCTGCCTTTTCACCCATAAGAAGACCAAGTGCACCTAGAATGATAGATTTTCCAGCACCAGTCTCACCAGTGATAACATTAAAGCCCTTAGAAAAATCAACACTGAGGTTCTCAATTAATGCATAGTTTCTAATTTCAAGATGCTCAAGCATTAAAGCCTCCAGCCCAGCCTAACTTATCTCTCAGAACCTCAATGGAATTACGTCTATCATTTACCAAGAAAAGTGCACCGCACTCACTCTTTTGCACTGTCACAACATCACCTTCTTGTAGCTCAAAAAGGCCATGTCCGTCCGCAGAAATTGCAATACTTGTTCTTTGAGCTAGAACATCCACCTTCAAGACAGATCTATCATGTACTACCAACGGTCTAACACTCATGGAAAAAGGACAAATAGGATTTACAATAATAGCATGTAAAGAAGCATCCAAGATTGGACCACCAGCCGCCAAACTATACGCAGTTGAGCCCATTGGAGTTGCAAAAATAATGCCATCACTCTTTAAATCTGCAGCCTTTACCTCATTAATGCTCAATGAAAGATGAACCAGCTTTGACATAGAACATGCACCAATTGTCATATCATTTAATGCAATAGCATCAAATACAACCTTACCTTGCCTTTCAACTTTAGTTTCAAGCATCATTCGTTCAACTGCAGGATACTTATCTTGAATAAAATCTTCAAAAACTTCCTTGTATTCGCTTGCCGATGTATTAGTAATATATCCAAATGTTCCAAGATTAACAGCCATGATAGGAACCTTACGCTGTGCAAGAGCTGCAGCGCAAGTTAAGACAGTACCATCTCCACCTAAAGAAATAGCTAAATCAGCTTGTGGAATATTGATTGCAGAATCCTCTACAGTTGAGGAAAGCATGACAAAACTTGTAGCAATATTTTTGCTAGAAAAATATTTGCGCATATCATCTGAAAGTGCCTCAGCTCCCTGTTTTGTAGAATTTACACAAATTACAATACTCTTAACTACCATAGCTCATACCTTTTAACCTTTAAGGAAGATGCGAAATAATCTTAGAAATCAAATCTAACTCAGTGCCCTTTAAGAATGGATAAACTGGAAAAGACACAGTTCTATAGTAATAAGAAGCAGCAACAGGAAAAGACTCAAACGGATCTCCTTCATACGTCTTAATCAAACAGTCCTCAAAAGCCATTTTAATGGGAACGTCATGCTTTGCACCAAACTTAATTGCTTCATCTGGCTTAGAATCCAAGAGAACAGCAAATCCACTACAATTTGACTCAAAATCAATTAAAGAAAGCCCAAATTGTTTATGCCTCGTTTTACTTAAAGCTTGTTGATACAGTTTTACTATCTCTCTTCTCTTTACACTGTTAGTATCAAGATTAGAAAGTTGCACAAGCCCTAAGGAAGCATTTAAGTCAGGCATTTTGACATATTTTGAAGGCCTTCTACCCCTTAAAGCAGAAATCAATTCGTTTTTAGCACCAACAGCACTACCACCACCAGCAGAAACTACAGAATCATCTTCAAATGCACAAACCACTAACTGACCAACTGCTCCAGCATAACCTTCATCTTTTAAGCGTCCACCAATGCTCTCACTAACATCTTCAATAACTTTGACAGAACCATAGTCCAAAAGCTCAGCATATGTGGTTTTTTCATTATATTTCATTGGAATTGTGCCATAGTTTTCATAAAGCAAAAGAATATCAGACCCACTATCAGCTACTAAATCTTCCCTTGGACAACCGTTTTCTTTATCAACATCAACATAAACAATTTCAGCCCCAGTACCTTCAATAACTGACTTATAAATTTGAGGAGAAAGAGGAGAAACAGCAACCTTAATCCCAGGACCGGCGCCAGCCATAAGAAGTGAAGACGTAAGACAATCGGGATAAGTTCTGTATGAGGAAGAAGAGATTGCAC
This sequence comes from Phocaeicola massiliensis, assembly GCA_963615565.1. Classification (GTDB taxonomy): domain Bacteria; phylum Spirochaetota; class Spirochaetia; order Sphaerochaetales; family Sphaerochaetaceae; genus UBA9732. The sequence goes on from CAVEGR010000092.1 coordinate 12,620, forward strand.
CAACTGTTTCAGAATACGCTTGCATGAAGGCTAAGACCTTCTCTCCAGGTCCTATCTTCTCATCCACCATAGTTTGGAGGACGCTGTCCATATCTTTGCGTTTTAATGTTGGCTTGTAGAAACGAATCATGCCCCAATTTTACTCAAACGCCCACCTTTTTTCAATGTAAATCTAATTGTGGATTCGTTGCAGATAATATATTATGGTTTTCTAGGAGGTTTTTGATAACCTCTCTAGGAGGCTTTGAGAATGTTGAAACTCAACCGCAAGAGAACGTTCCTTATAGGATTTGCATTTTTTGGTATTTTATTACTTTGGCAGGTTTATGATTCATGGTGTCCAACTCTACTTACTGAAATTATCAAGACAAAAATGGGTGTAGAATCAGAACTAGAGATTC
>CAVEGR010000093.1:0-24249 GCA_963615565.1 Phocaeicola massiliensis
GAGGATGTTTTTACTACAGCTAGTGTATGTGTAGTTTTAAAAGTATCAAGAAACACGGTGGCTCTCAAGAAGGAAATTGGTGGCTCTCAAGAAAGATAATATTCAGTAAAGGCCAATACGTTGAAAGTAGTTATGCGTTTTACGATCTAGATCTAGAGGCTTTCAGTAGTTGATGATTTGTCGTAAAGGAGAAACCTAAGCAGAGAAACAACAGGTGTTTCCTGCAACCCCATGGGCAGAACACATAAATTTTGATTTGCACCCTCTGGGCCCAAAACCAGAGGGTGCTCTTGTTTGGAGCTAGTAAAACTTTACGCTGAACCACAAAAATTCTACGTATTGTTTTTTTTATATAAGGGGTATTAAAAAATATGCGTGTTCAAAGTTTCTAAAAATCATGTACTTTAATTATGTTTTATTGAAATTTGGAGGAAAACGACAAATGAAAGAACAGAAAAGGGTACTGATTGACAGTGTAGAAGCTCTTGAAAATGCACTGGTTCGCGTTAGAGCTGCTCAGAAAGAGTATGCTACATATACTCAGGAACAAGTGGATCGTATTTTCTTGGCAGCAGCAATAGCAGCAAATAAAGCTAGAATCCCATTAGCGAAAATGGCTGTTGAAGAAACAGGAATGGGCGTTGTTGAAGACAAGGTCATTAAGAACAACTATGCTGCAGAGCATATTTACAATGCTTACAGACACGTCAAAACCTGTGGAGTTATTGAAGAAGACATAGCCTATGGAGTGACAAAGATTGCTGAACCTGTAGGAATAATTGCTGCAGTAATTCCAACTACAAACCCAACATCTACTGCAATTTTCAAGAGCCTTTTAGCTCTTAAAACAAGAAATGCAATTGTTATTAGCCCCCACCCAAGAGCAAAGCATTCAACCATTGAAGCTGCTAGAATTGTTCTAGAAGCAGCAGTTGAAGCAGGTGCTCCAGAAGGAATTATTGATTGGATTGATGTTCCAAGTTTGGATCTTACAAACTTAATCATGAGAGATGCAGATTTAATTCTTGCAACAGGTGGTCCTGGAATGGTGAAATCTGCATATTCTTCCGGAAAGCCAGCTGTTGGTGTAGGTCCTGGAAATACTCCAGCAATTATTGATGATTCTGCTGATATTGTCTTGGCAGTAAGCTCAATTATTCATTCAAAGACATTTGACAACGGTATGATTTGTGCTTCTGAGCAATCTGTAATTGTACATAAGAAAGTCTATGATGCAGTAAAGAAAGAGTTTAAGGCTAGAGGATGTTATTTTCTCAATCCAGAAGAACTTGATAAGGTTAGAAAAACTATTCTTATCAATGGTTCTCTTAATGCAAAAATTGTTGGTCAGAGTGCTGTTAAAATTGCAGAACTTTCTGGATTTAAAGTTCCTGAGATTACAAAAATTCTCATTGGAGAAGTGGAAAGTGTAGATCTTTCAGAAGAATTTGCACATGAAAAACTTTCTCCAGTTCTTGCTATGTATAAAGCAAAAGATATTGAAGATGCATTTGACAAAGCAGAACATCTTATTGCAGATGGTGGCTACGGTCATACTTCTTCTATTTATCTTGATGCAGTTACGCAGAGAGAAAAGCTACAAGAATTTGAAAGTAGAATGAAAACTTGCAGAATTTTGGTTAATACTCCTTCTTCTCAAGGTGGTATTGGAGATCTTTACAACTTTAAACTTACTCCATCTCTTACACTTGGATGTGGTTCTTGGGGTGGAAACAGCGTAAGTGAGAACGTTGGTGTAAAGCACCTTCTTAATATCAAGACAGTTGCAGAGAGGAGACAGAATATGCTGTGGTTTAGAGCACCTGAAAAGGTTTACATTAAGAAAGGCTGTCTTCCAGTTGCACTTGATGAGCTGAAGACTGTTATGGGTAAAAAGCGTGCATTTATTGTTACAGACAGCTTCCTTTATAAGAATGGTTACACAAAGCCAATAACAGATAAGCTAGATGAAATGGGCATTGTACACGAGTGCTTCTTTGATGTTGAGCCAGATCCAACACTTTCATGTGCAAAGCGTGGTGCAGCACAAATGACAGCCTTCCAGCCAGATTGCATTATTGCTCTTGGTGGTGGTTCTGCAATGGACGCTGGAAAAATCATGTGGGTTCTTTACGAGCATCCAGAAGCAGATTTCATGGATATGGCTATGAGATTTATCGATATAAGAAAGCGTGTTTATATGTTCCCAAAGATGGGTGAAAAGGCTTACTTCATTGCAATTTCTACATCTGCAGGTACCGGAAGTGAGGTCACTCCATTTGCAGTTATCACTGACGAGACAACCGGTGTCAAATACCCACTTGCAGACTATGAGCTTCTTCCAAAGATGGCCATAATTGACACAGATTTGCACATGACCGCCCCAAGAGGCCTTACAGCTGCATCCGGCATTGACGCTGTCACGCATGCCCTTGAAGCATATGCTTCTGTGATGGCTACAGATTATACCGATGGCCTTGCACTTCAGGCTCTTAAGACTATATTTGAGTACCTTCCAAGGGCATACGATAATGGTCTTACAGATGTTGAAGCACGTGAAAAGATGGCTAACGCTGCAACAATGGCTGGTATGGCCTTTGCTAATGCATTCCTTGGCGTATGTCACTCAATGGCTCACAAGCTTGGTGCATTCCACCATCTTCCACATGGCGTTGCAAATGCTCTAATGATTGAAGAAGTTTTACGTTTTAACGCTTCTGAAGTTCCTGCTAAGATGGGTACATTCTCACAGTATGATCACCCACATACACTTGCTAGGTACGCAAAGATTGCAACAGAACTTGGTCTTGATGGTAAGAATGATAAAGAAAAACTTGAAAATCTCATCACTGCAATTAATAATCTAAAGAAGAGAGTTGGAATCAAAGACTGCATCAAAGACTATGGCATTGATGAGCAAGACTTCTTGAATAGACTTGATGCAATGGTAGAGCAGGCCTTTGATGACCAGTGTACTGGAGCCAACCCAAGATATCCGCTTATGAGCGAGATTAAGCAAATGTATCTGAATGCTTATTATGGCAATCAGCATTTTCAAGAAAAATCTTCTAAATAGGAGGCTAACATGAATCTTGACAACGTAATTGCAACCAGAAAACACAAGACTGTCTACAGAGATGGTGATAAGTGCTACAAGGTCTTTGATCAGAGCTTTTCTAAGGCTGACATTCTTAATGAGGCTCTAAACCAGGCTAGAGTAGAGGAGACATGGCTTCACATTCCAAAGATTTATGGCGTTATGCCAATAGAAGATGGAAGATGGGCTATTGTCTATGATTACATTGAAGGCAAAACCTTGGCTCAGCTTATGGAAGAAAATCCAGAAAAGAAAGACAAGTATCTGAATGACTTTGTTGATCTTCAAATTAGTATGCACGCTGTTAAGTGTCCACTTCTTAATAAGCTCAGAGACAAGATGAAGAGAAAGATTACTGAGACAACTCTTTCAGCAACTGTCAAATATGAGCTTAAGATGCGCCTTAACGGTATGCCTAAGCATGTTAAACTTTGTCATGGAGACTTCAACCCATCTAACGTTATTATTACACCGGATGGTACTCCATATATTATTGACTGGTCTCATGCTACTCAGGGTAATGCTTCTGCTGATGTTGCTCGTACTTATCTTATGTTCTGCCTTTCTGGAGATGAAGCTACTGCTAACAAGTATTTGGATCTTTTCTGTGAAAAGAGCGACACTCCTAAGCAGTATGTTCAGAAATGGATGCCAATTGTTGCTGCTTCACAGAGCGTCAAGGGCAATGAAGAGGAGCGTGAGTTCCTTTACAGATGGGCCGATGTTGCTGAATATCAGTAATTTCTGATTGGTATTTGTTTGTAAAATAACAAAAATGTCAGATTTGAAACTTTTTTCTAAAACTTAATTGACAGAAACTTGGACTGTGGTGTATACAGAATGCAAATTTATGCGATAGAAGGAGAATAATTATGAAAAACATGCAAATCAATTCATTATATGAGTTCTCTTTCTATTATTACTTTAGTTGTCCTCACTACTTCGTCTGAGAGTTGAAAGTTTTTCAAATCTACTAAGGTTCTCCCAGACGGAGAACTTTTTTTTTAATTAAGGAGAAAGATTATGAAGAAAATCGGGCTAATGTTGGTTGTTGCAATTTTGTGTGCAGCTAGTGTATTTGCGGGTGGAAATAGCGAAAGCAAGTCCAAGTACACGGTGGGAATTTGTCAGCTTGTGCAGCATGATGCGTTGGATGCAGCAACTCAGGGCTTCAAGGATGCGTTGGTTGCAGCTTTTGGGGATGATGTGACCATCTTGGAGCAGAATGCGTCTGGGGATTCGGCCACATGTATTACTATTGTGAATGGTTTTGTGTCCTCCAATGTTGATTTGATTATGGCCAATGCAACGCCGGCTCTTCAGGCCGCTCAGGCAGCTACTGGTGATATTCCAATTTTGGGCACAAGTGTAACTGACTATGGCACGGCCCTTGGTTTGAGCGATTTTTCTGGCGTGACTGGTACAAATATTTCCGGTACTAGTGATCTTGCTCCGCTTGATCAGCAGGCTGCAATGATTTTGGAGCTCTTCCCAGAGACCAAGAAGGTTGGCCTTTTGTACTGCTCTGCTGAGGCTAACTCTTCTTATCAGGTAGATGTTATTAGAGAAATTCTTCAGGAAAAAGGAATTGAATGCAAGGATTTTGCATTTGCTGACTCCAATGATGTAGCTTCTGTTTCTGAAAATGCTTGTGCTTGGAGTGATGTAATCTACATTCCTACAGATAACACTGCTGCATCCTGTACTCAGACTATAAGAAATGTTGTTGAACCAAACAAAGTTCCAGTAATTGCTGGTGAAGAAGGTATTTGCAAAGGTTGTGGTGTGGCTACGCTTTCTATTAGTTATTATGATCTTGGTGTTAAGACTGGTGAGATGGCTGTTTCTATTCTTAAGGGAGAATCTAGTGTTTCTTCTATGCCAATTCAGTACTCTCCTGGTTTTACAAAGGAATACAATGCTGAGCTTTGTGCTGTTTTGGGCATAAGTGTTCCTGAAGATTATAAAGCTATTTGAGTTTAGGTGTTTGGAGGCATGTTTTGAGTATTACTACGTTGCTTAGTGCTTTACCTGGTGCTGTTGCCCAAGGCCTTATCTGGGGCATTATGGCCATTGGTGTTAATTTGACATATAAGGTGTTAGATGTATCGGATTTAACAGTTGATGGTACAATGGCTACCGGTGGTGCCGTTTGTGTTATGTTAATGATTAACGGCGTAAATGTTTGGGTTGCCATGTTATGTGCTGTTATTGCTGGCATGCTTGCTGGTTTGATTACTGGTGTGTTTAAGACTTGTATGGGTATTCCTGCAATTTTGGCAGGTATTTTGACACAATTGGCTTTATACTCCATTAACCTTTGGATTATGGGCTTTAAGGCTAACCAGGGTATTAACGTTACTAAGTACAACTTGATTGTCAGTGCTAGAAATGTTAGGCATTTGGGCTTTGATAATCCAATTTTCATGCTTCTAATTATTACTGCTTTACTTATTGGTTTTTTGTATTGGTTTTTTGGTACTGAGCTTGGTTGTTCTCTTAGAGCAACCGGCTGTAATGTGAACATGGCAAAGGCGCAGGGGATAAATGTAGATCATTGTACTCGCATTGGTTTGATGCTCTCAAATGGCATTGTGGCCTTATCTTCTGCACTGTTTGCTCAGTATCAGGGCTCCGTTGATGTTAATATGGGCCGTGGTGCAATTGTTATTGGCTTAGCTGCGGTCATAATTAGTAATGTCCTTTTTGGCAAAATTTTCCACAACTTTGGTCTTAAACTTGTGGGTGTTTCGCTGGGTGCTGTTATTTACTATTTAGTCATTCAAGTTGTTCTATGGCTAGGTCTTAATACCAATCTTCTTAAGTTGCTTTCAGCTTTAATTGTGGCACTTTTCTTGGCCATTCCATATTGGTCAGCTAAATATTCACAGAAGCATATTAAGAGTACACATTAAGGAGCTTGTCATGTTAGAAATTACAAATCTTCATAAAACTTTTTTACCAAATACTATTAACAAGAAGGTTGTTTTTAACGGTCTTAATTTGCATCTTGATGATGGTGATTTTGTTACAATCATTGGTGGTAATGGTGCAGGAAAGTCTACTTTGTTAAATGCAATTGCTGGTGTGTGGCCTGTTGATGATGGCTCTATTTGTGTTGATGGTGTGGATGTTACTAATTTGTGTGAATACAAGCGTGCTTCTATTGTTGGAAGAGTTTTTCAAGATCCTATGATGGGAACTGCTGGTAATATGCAAATTGAAGAAAATTTGGCTCTTGCAAAACGCAGAGGCCAAAAGAGAGGTCTTAGCGTAGGAATCACAAAACAGGAAAGAGAAGAGTATAAGAGTCTTCTTTCTACACTTGGTCTTGGCCTAGAAGATAGGCTTACTACTAAAGTTAAACTTCTTTCTGGTGGCCAAAGACAGGCTTTGACTTTGCTTATGGCAACTATGACTAAGCCTAAGCTTCTTCTTTTAGATGAGCATACGGCTGCCTTGGATCCTAGAACTGCTGATAAGGTTTTATCTTTGTCAGATAAGATTGTTGAAGAAAACCATCTTATGACTTTGATGGTAACGCACAACATGAGAGATGCTATTCGCTATGGTAATAGACTTCTTATGATGCACAATGGCAAGATTATCTTAGATATTAGCGGAGAAGAGAAGAAAAATCTTACAGTCTCTGCTCTTATGCAGGAATTTGCTAAAGCCAGTGGTGATGAGATGCTGTCAGACAGGACTTTGTTGTCTTGAGAATTTTTCAAAATGAGCTTTGTGGAGGTTTTTGCAAAAAATCTCTGTGTTGAGGCCGTTTTGCAACAACTTCTTGAAAACCTAGACAGAAAGGTTTCTAAGATAATCTTCTGTGTTTTGATACTTGATATTTTCAAAATACTGGTTTTGACCTCTGTAGAGAACAATTTTCTCCGTAATAGGGCCGTAACGATGTTCTGTAAGGGAGCATTTTCCTTCGTCTTTTAGATGCTGGTATTGTTGTGGAATAATATGTGTGCTGTGTTTGATTTCAAAGATTTTGCAATTAGCTGCAATTGGGTCAAATATAACCATATCAAACTCGCCAATTGAGAATTGAAGGACAAACACTTCTTTCTTTGGATTAGCTAGTTTTGTTTCAAGTAATACAATATCTTCCAACATACGGCCCCTTATTTCATTTAATATTCTCTCTTGAACATAGTTTCGTTCTCCAATAGATAAAGCACTGAACTTCTCATCTTCTAATAAACTGTTGATAAGTGCCGTTGCTTGTGCATATCTAAGTCCTGGTTGTGTAATAACTGTACGTTTTGTTTTTGTGTTTACATGAGGAAGATGTTGAATATCAATGTCGTAGATTAAATCTAACAAATTTAAGTATTCTTTAATTTCAATAACGTGTGCATTATCAAGTTTTACAGACATTTCATTTTTGTTTCGAATTTCCAGTAGAGATTTCAGATTGTTTGTTACTTTTTCCATATCTATATTATCAAGGATTGCAGATTGACTTTTGGGGTCGTGGCGCATATTGTTTGCAGAGATTCCTATGTCGTTTGACTTGAAATCTTTTGTTAAAACTTCCAATGTAAAGCGGTGGTTTATGTCTTCAACAATGCGATTTATTGCACTCGTAAGTTCGTTTTTTTTATATAAATCCCATAGGGCTCTAAAATGTCCTTCGTGTTGGTAACATCTCAAAGAATGCTGTATATTGCGAGCTATTGCAGTGTCAACATATTCGTCAGCATTTTCCTTGTTTGCAAAGGTTGACGTCTCATTATAGTGGATTCCTCCCATGCTCATTGTTCCACCGTAGCGAATATACTCATCAATACCTTTAATTCCAAGTACACTTTCAAATTCTCTGTATGAAATGAAAGTAGTGTGAATAAAGATACAACGATCATATAGTTGTTCATCTTCAGCAAAGAGAAATCCTAAGGAATCTGTCCCAGAGAGTATTATTTTCATCCCAAAAGTTGCAAATATGTCAGAAAAAAGCGCAGCTCCATCAATAAAATCTTCCAAAAGAGTTACTTCATCTATGAAGATATTGTTAAAACCTTTTTCTCTTAATTCTTTAAGTGTTTTGTTTGTTTCTGCAAGAGTATTTTTGCTTGTTATTTGAATGAAAGCAGTTTTTGCTAATTCATTGCTATTCATATCATTGATGAGTTGCCGAATCATTGTTGTTTTTCCGGTTCTTCTTAGTCCATACAGAATCAATATTTTATCTTGTATATCTCCATATACGAAATTGTGTAGTTGTTGAAAACAAGCTCTTTTTTTATAATTCTTTACTGAATTTGAGAATGCTAGCAGACTTTCTCCCTCTATGACATTCATTGTTAATGAATTAGAAGAAATTTTCATCTTTGGATATTCATTTGAGGATGTTTGATTTTTCAGCTTTTTGAGCTTTTGTTCCAACTCTTTTCTCTTTTGTATTTTTTTTGAAAGGGGTTCTAAATTATCTTGTGAAATATATTTTTCTTTTATGCCTTTTTCTTCCCTTTTTCTATAATAGTAATAATCATGGCCTTTTACTGTTTTTTTTGTAATAGATCCAGGAGGCAGTAATGAAATTTCTTTTTCTATTTCTAAAATTTGCTGTTGCAGATCTGTTTCGTTCATTAGATTGGCTCCTATAGATTTAAGAAAAATTTGAAATTATACTTATTATACCTAGTTATACTTAATAGTTCAAGGTATAACTAGGTATAACTAAGTGTGCCTTGCTACATATTGTATAAAATTTATGCTGTCTAGGTTTAATAGAAAAGCTTCAAGAGATAATAACAAGTAACCTCTATTGCTAATTGTAGGCTTTATTGCTTGTACATGCAAAGGCACTTGTAAAGTTTAAATCACTACGTTTGGAACACTGCCTACGTCTGCTATGCGGGTTACAATCACTACAAAATGGCCTACACTTGCTACAAATACTAGGTCCGCTACACTGGGCACACTGTCAGTACTCGTAAGTGTCATAGGTGTAGCCCAAATTGTGGTCAGTGTGGCTCTATGAGTTATAACATCTTAAGATTTTTTATTTAATCACAATACCGCTTAGACTTTGGGTGGGAGCGTTTTTATATATGGCAAATTCGCCGTTTACCATCACATATTCTAGTCCACTACACATAGCAAATGGGTTAGATGGAGTAGAATTGTCGTTAAGAGTTTTTGGGTCAAAGACTAGAAGATCCGCTTTCATGCCTTCTGCTATTTTGCCTCTATCTTTTATTCCCAGTCTTTGAGCAACTTTGTAGGTCATTTTACAAATGGCTTCTTCATAGCTTGCTGTCTTACTGGTTTTGCACATGGTTTCAAGAAGGTGAATAGCAGCATTTGCACTTCTTGGATGAGCTGTACTTCCAGTATAAAGAGCATCTGTTCCAAAGTGCATTAATGGATCTTTGAATATCTTTCTAAGGTTCTCTGTGCTTTGAGTTACATCTGTCATAAGAGCAAGTTCATTTTCTTTAGCAAGAAGTGAAAAGAGGGCGTCAAATGGATCTTTTCTTAATTTTTTTGATGCTTCTGCTAAAGTTAGGCCATTGTATTGTGGAGAACTTTCTAGAGAGGTAATGGTAATATTGTCCCAACCACAAAGCTGAATAATGCTGTCCCAGCCTTGAGGATTTAACATTTGTTCAATCACTTTTTCCCTGAGTTCAGTATTATTTTCTAGATTCTCCAATGTTTTTGAAAGTTCTTCTTTCTCAAGACGTAATAAGAAAGGAGGAAGAAGACTAAAGAGGCTAGTACTTCCATATTCATAAGGATATTGGTCAAAGCAAACATCAAAGCCTTCATTTCTAAAGTTGTGTATTTTTTCTAGTATTAAATCAACCTTATCTTGATTTGCTTTTCCAATTGCTTTTAGATGTGAGATTTCAAGTTTTACACCTGTTTTTCTTACATATCCAAGAATTTCATCAATTGAAGAGAGAATTTCATTACCTTCACATCTGTGGTGGACTGCAAATATGGCATCATGTTTTTTTACAACTTTAAGAAGGTTTAATATTTCTTCTTCATTTGCAAAAAGACATGGAGCATAATAAAGACCTGTGGAAAAACCCATACATCCTTGGCTAAGAGAAGCATCAAGAAGGTTACACATTACTTCTATTTCTTCTGCAGTTGCTTTTCTATTTGGGTTTCCTTTAATTGCTGTCATCCTTAGCATACTGTGGCTTTGAAGAAATGCCATGTTGATACCTGGTTTTAATTGTTTTTGAAACCCTTCAAAATTTGTCCAGTTCCAATTGCCATTATAGTGGCCAAGAATATCGGCAAAAACAGGAAGATCAGATATCTGTCTTGGATAAACACCTATGCCACAGTTGCCAGAAAGGTCAAATGTGATGCCTTGTTGGAGTTTGTATCTCATGTGAGGATCTCTGAGAGCTTCAAGCTCACTATGTGCGTGAATATCCATAAAACCAGGGCAGAGAATTTTGTCTTGAATGTCAATTTCCATAAGATTTGCATCTTGTGGAATGTCCTGAGAACTTAAAATGGACACAATAGTATTGCCATCTACAAGAACATTGGCCTTGACAGGCTTTTTACCTGTTCCATCAATCACGAGTCCATTTTTAAATAGTACCATTTAGATTTCACTCCCTTGTTGTTGCGTCCAAAATCATGGATACAAGCGTTTGTGAATTACCTCTGATTTTTGTTGATGCCAAAGCAGCTTTGAGCTCTGGAATCTTTGCTTGTCCAAAGATTGCTGGTGGAAGTTTTGCTTTATATATTTCATTTGCAAGTAGTATAAAAGCAAGAATTGAATTTGCACTTTGGAAAGGGGAAATTCTAAGTATTTCAGTAAATAAAAAAGCTGCTCTTGCAACAGGATGTAGAACTGACCACGGTCCACTATATTGTTCAAGCATTGCTTCTGTTTCTTGTGCTTGAGTTCCTCCTAGTTTGTAGTTGCCACCTTCTTTTTCGTTAATTGAAGTTAATAACCTAGCATGTAGTTCAAGAAGTTTCTTTTCATTTAGGTTAAATGGAATTGAACTTAAAATAGACTGTGCATTTAAAGCAAGAACTTGAATTGCAAGTTCAACATCTACTTGGTTTTGGAGATTAAAAATACCTATTACTTGTTCAATGCTCAGTTCAATATCATCAAAAGCAAGAGCTTCAAGTACAATTTGGGCCTTTTGCTTTATTGTTAGAGGGGCTTGAACAAAGCTAGAGCGCAGTTCATCTGCTTTTTTGTAATCTTGGGTGCCTGTTCTGAGGCTTCTATTTTTGATGTATCTTAATGTCCTTCCGTCTGCTGGCTTTTGTGTCCCAACTGGAATTCCCCAAACCCATTCTCCACAACGAGATGCACCTTCAATTTTGCCTTCTGCACAAAGAGATCTTACTCGTCTTTCACTAATGTTCCATTTCTGGGCTGCTTCTTTTGTGCTAATGTACTCCATTTCAAAACCTCTCCTTTTAGGATATTCCGAACTCGGATGGAATTTCAAGTATACTTTGAAAGATTACATAGGTTTTGAAAAACCTCTACACAAGTAAAATAAGAAGAGAGCAGTTGGGTTTTACATTTATTGAGAGTTTTCCGTCTTTGATTAAAGCGTTTCCATCACCAATAATTACATTTGCTTTAGAAGAGGGAAGCAGGGTCAAATCAAGTTCAAGTTCTCTTTCCTTTCCTCTGTTTATGACAGAGACAAAGGCTTTGCCATCCTCTACTCTTAGAATTGCAAATGCTTCATCATCCAGAGGCTTGAAGATTACAGCAGACCAAGGCATAATTTTGTCTTTTCTTATTTGGCCAAGCTTTTTCATATAAGAAAGCATGTCCTTATCCTGCTTATCCTCTCTCCATTCCATTGGATAGCGTGCACCTTCATTGGACTCCACTGTCCCGTCAAGGAGTACTTCGTCTCCGTAGTATGTGCTAGGCATTCCAGGGAGCATGTAGAGTGCAAGCTGTACACCTTTGTAGATATCTCTGTCAAAGACTTCTCTGTGATTATGAAGCCTTGGTGTATCGTGAGAATCAAAAAGATTCATCTGAAGGTATGGCGTTTGTCCTGGAACGGAGTCAATTGCGGCCTTGAGAGCTTCTGTAACCTCTTTGCCAGTAAGTGGTTTATCAAGTTCCGGATTATGACCTTTTCTAGAAGAGATAAACCTGTCTTTTTCACCAATCCAGCTTCTTAGTGGTCTTCCAGCTCCGTAGTAATTCATTGTAGCATTCCACATATCTCCCTGCAAAAAGAGAGTGCTATCATCCCAGTCTTCGCCAACAAGGTAGAGGTCCTTTTTCACTTTTCTCAGCTCTCTGTTTATATCTCTCCAAATATCCTGACAAAGCTGTTCACTTCCCCTTCTTCCAACTTCAGGAGCAACGTCAAGTCTCCAGCCGTCAATATTAAATGGAGATCTAAGGTATTTCTTCATCACAGAGTTTCCCCCTTTGTACATCAGATTTCTCAATTTTTCTGAAGAATATCTTAACTGAGGGAGAGTCTTTACATCCTGCCAACATGCAACTGAGCCATCAGAATTAAAGTAGTAGAAACTGTGTTCGTCAGATTTAGGGTCCTCCAAAGCTTTCTTAAGCCATACGCTATTGAGGCTTGTATGGTTGATGGATATGTCGAGTATTACTTTTATATTATTTTTGTGCATTGTTTCTACAAGACTTACTAGCGCATCATCTCCACCTAACTTTGGATCTATTGAGAAAAAATCCAATGTGTCATAGCGGTGTACTGACTCTGAAGAGAATATGGGGTTGATGTAGATTACATCTATTCCAAGTGCCTTCAGATAATCAATTTTCTGTTCAATGCCCTTGAGATCTCCGTTGTAGAAGTCACAGCAACGTGATTGAACCCAGCTTTTTGGTTTTTCTGTCCACTCTGGAGTTGTTACTTTTCCTCCGTCAAATTCATACTGTCCATTTTTTGCACCAACAGAGGAATCTCCATTACAGAATCTGTCTGGAAAAATTTGGTAGCAGGTTGATGAGGCCACCCACTGGGGAGCTGTTTGCCCCGTCATGATGGAAAAACGTTGATAGACCGATGGTGTATAGCGGTTTATCCCGGCTAGAGAATAATAATAGCTGACGCCATCTATGAAGAAAACGAAAAAGTATCGGAATAGAGTCTCGTCGCAACTAGTGCATACTTCTGTGCTGTACTTTATAGCTCCGTTGAAGAAGCCATCTTCTTCCATCTTCTTCATGTAAACGAGTCCTGCTTCACTGTCATACTTCAAATATACACTGTCAGGGGCAGAAGAAAAAACAACTGAAAGAGTAACGGCTTCTCCCTTTTTAGGAAAAAGGGGACTGACGAAAGAGGATGAAAAAGATGAATATACAAGTGGTAAATCTGTAATCATAAAAACCTCCACAACTTGTAAGCTACCTTACAACAAAACGTTCAATAGCTTCAGCAACAGCACCATGTTCACAGTCTGCATTAGTGACATAAGTAGCTAGTGCTTTGATGTCTTCAGGTGCGTTGTTAACAGCAACTGAGATGCCTGCAGCTTTGAACATGTCAATATCATTATAATAGTCTCCTATGGCCATAACATTCTCTTTTTTTATGCCATAGTACTTGCATAGGGCATTAATTGCAGTTCCTTTGTTTACCCCATGGAGCAATATTTCAAGATAGAAAGGAGCTGATTTATAGGCATCTACAATGCCCTCATATCTTTTGTTTATTTCGTTCATAAGAGCTGTAACTTTATCAGAGTCCCTGTTTACTCCTAACAATTTGTGAATTTTGGTTGTTTGGAAAAGCTTTGGAAGGCTGGCAAATTTAGCAGGTATTTTTAATGCCTTTGATTCATAGTTTGCCCAAAAGTCATTGTTGGGTTCTAAGAACCAATCGCTTCTGTGATATGCAAACAAAATACAGCCCATTTCTTTTGCTAAATAATAAAGTTCTAGGGCCAGCTCTTTATCAATTGAATGTTCTTCAATAATGTTGCCTTCCCAGTCTTCAATGAGAGCGCCACCAAGAGATGGGATTGTTCCTTTTATACCAATCTGGTTCATGAAATCTTTAATAGAAAGGGTGTTTCTTCCTGAAATAATAGCAAAGTGTAGACCATCTTCAAGAACAGCTTTTCTTATAACTTTCTTATTGATTTCCGGGATTCCTAGGTGGTCAAATGATAAAGTGTTATCAATATCGCAACAGATTAGTTTTGTTTTCTCCATAGGGCTTAATCAAAAACTTTTAATAAACTAATGTCAACGGGTTTGGGATATCGTGATATAATACCTTTTACATATGAAAAAATTTCTTAAGATTTTGTTGGCAGTCATTGCTGCCATCCTTTTAATTGTTTTGGTTTATGTTGCATATGTTCTCATTAGCTATTATCGCTTGGATGATAATTTGGCCTTGACAGTTGAGAATGCAAAGGCCGGGGCTGTAGAGACAGGAAGGCAGTATAAGCTCCTTTCTTGGAATATCGGTTTTGGGGCATATGAGGATGATTACGATTTCTTCATGGATGGTGGCACGCAGTCCTGGGCAAAGAGTAAAGAAGCGCTTAAGGCAAACATGGAAGAGATTGAGGATTTCATTGAAGCTCAAGAAGCGGATTTTAACTTTATACAGGAAGTTGATTTTGACTCTACAAGAACCTATCATGTAGATGAACGGTCCTATATCATTGATGCGTTAGAGGAACAATCATACGTATTTGCACAAAATTATGACTCGCCGTTTTTGTTCTATCCGCTTACTCAGCCGCATGGAAAGTCTAGAGCTGGAATTATGACGTTCTCAAAGTTTGGAATTAAAAGTGCTGTTAGAAGAAGTCTTCCAATTGAAGAATCGTTGGCTAGGCTTGTGGATTTAGATAGATGTTATAGTGTTTCTAGGGTTGCGATTGAAAATGGCAAAGAGCTAGTGCTTTATAACTTACATCTTTCTGCTTATACCACAGACGGAACTATTGCAATTGATCAGCTAAAGATGCTGGTTGCAGATATGCAGGCGGAGTATGAGAAAGGAAATTACTGCATTGCTGGTGGAGACTTTAACAAGGATGTTGTAGGTACTGGTTGCGAGGCTTTTGGTATTGAAAAGCAGGAATACAATTGGGCTCAGCCAATACCAGATTCCGTGTTTGATGGCTCAGATATTGAACTTGTGGCTCCTTTTGATGCCAATGCCCCCGTAGCAAGCTGTCGTTTACCAGATACAGCGTACTGGGAGGGACAGTTTCAAATTACCGTTGATGGTTTTATGGTAAGTCCAAATGTTGATGTAAAAGAAGCTAAAGTATTGAATACTGGTTTTGAATATTCAGATCATAATCCTGTTGCACTGACTTTCTCTCTCAAATGAGCACATTTTGCAAAAACCTCTTCACAAAGCTCATTTTGCAAAAACCTCTGAATATGAATTTTTGTGTGTTTACTTTCTTAACTAATACTTTATGTGCAAAAATCTAGTAATACATTTAAAGTATAATACATTAACAAACAGCACTCATACGAAACTGAGCGGTGAGGATTTGCAAAATGAAATTGATATACATTGTTGAAGATCATAATGTTATAAGAGAAGGAGTTAGAAGATATCTTGAGCTTGCAGGCTACAAAGCTCTTGGTTTTCCTAATCTTACTTCTGTGAGAGAAGCATTTAGAATTACTAAAGCTGATCTTCTAATTCAAGATGTAATGTTGCCAGATGGCGATGGTTTTGAGTTTGTTCAAGAATTAAGAAAGACAATGGATATTCCTGTGATTTTTATGACAGCAAGAATATCGGAAGAAGATAGAATTCATGGTTTTGAACTTGGAGCTGACGATTATATCTCAAAGCCATTTTCTCCTAAAGAACTTGTTTTGAGGGTACAAGCAATTTTTAGACGTCTTGATGGAAATGGCAGTGATTCAAGTTCCAGCCGTAAATCTTTATTCTTCAAAGCAGGCGAAGGAAATTTAACATCAACAATTGAATTTAATGAAGTAGAGCATAGAATTGTAATCAATGGCCAGCCTCTGAATCTCACAGCAGCAGAATGGAGAATTCTTAGTTTATTGATTGAAAACTCTTCAAGAGTAATTCCAAGAACAGAAATACTTGAAAAGTGTTTCGATTATTCTTCTGCATCATATGAAAGAATTGTAGATACTCATATTAAAAATCTTAGAGCAAAACTTGGAGATTCTCCATGGATTGAGACTGTTAGAGGGTATGGATATAGGTTTATAGGTTATCCAGCCCCAAGTGAGCAGCCAAATGGGCAGGCAAGAGAGTAACTATGAAGAAACTTTTCTTCAAATATCTTATTAGCATTTTCTCAATTACGTTGGTCACCATCCTAGTTCAGGGTCTTATGCTGTTTTTGAGGTACTCAGACAGCCAAACTGAGTGGAAAACTAATGCATATGAGGATTTTGTGACATCTCTTGAAAACTCCATAGAATCTGGAACATTTAACGAGTTTGGCATTGGAGTTCTTCAGAAAGTCATGGCCTCTATGGATGATGACAGAGTTTCAGGTTACGTTGTAAGAGATGTTGAAGGAAGTACCGTTTTTACTTTTGGAAAGACATCTGATGGTAGTATTTTAGCTACAATGCTACCTGCAAACCAAAAGATTTCAGGCCCTAACACTAAAACTATCTCCACACGCTCCAAAAACATAACTAAGCTTGACCTTACTATAGACTCAAACGGAACTATTAGCGTAGAGAAGGGCACCTCATCCACCTCTTACAACACTTCCATCTCTTTGCCTAATGCTATCAATGCCGATGACGTTGTTGGCTCTATCATTCTTTCTTTCAATGGTTCAGATCTTTTCATCATAGATATCCTTACATACTCTCCACGTACTTATATTTATTCCAAAGATATTATCAATGCATGTTTGGAGACACTTTTATTGTCCATTCCTATTTGTCTTGTGATTGCACTAATTGCTGCTTGGGTAATTAGTTATAGGAATACTAAATACATTGATAGTATACGAAAAGCACTTCAAGGACTTGCAAAAGGAGAGTCAAATGTTAAAGTTCCAAGAGATAGTGGCATTGGGCTTGTTGAAATTTCAGATGCTGTTGAAGATCTTGATAAAGAATTGCAAAGAAATGCTATGAGTAGAAAAGCATGGTTGAGAAGTATCTCCCATGATTTAAATACACCGGCATCGGCCTTGAGAATGATTATAGATGGTCTTGAAGATGGCGTTTTCCCATGCAATGAACAGACCCTCAAGGATTTAAGTAAAGAAAGCGATACCTTGAACGCACGCATTGGCAAGGTGATAGATTTCTCTACGCTACAGGCAGATACCAAGCTAGAGATGGAGAAGGTTCCTGTTTCTGTTCTGACAGATTGCATTCTTTCTCATTTTGGAAAAGATGCAAATATTCAAGTTTGCACCAAGTGTGATGAAATTGTTTGCGATATTTCATTAATGAGTAAAGCTGCAATTGAGCTTGTTTCAAATGCTTTAGAGTATGGCACAAATCCAGAGATTCCTGTTTATTTTGAGGTCTCTAAAACAAATACAGAGAAAAAAGAGAAATTCTGTATAAGAGTTCTTAATAAGGGTAAAGTGCCAGCACAAATGGAAGACAATAGCTTCTTTGAGCCGTGGACAAGAGGAGATTGGTCAAGAACATGTGGAGGTTCTGGGCTTGGGCTTCCAATTGCTTGTACTCTTGCACAACTGCATAATGGCACAATTGAGCTTAAAAATAACTCAAATGAGACCTACGGGGAGTTTGTACAGGCTACCATTACATGGTTGGAAAAAGCCAGTAGTTACTAAACTTCTCAATGAAAACGTCTTAATCTCAATGCATTTAACACTACTGACAAGCTTGAAAGGCTCATACATAAAGCTGCAATGATTGGATCTAAGGATGGGCCACCAAACAAAGTCAGTATTCCAGCTGCAACAGGAATTCCAAGCGAATTATAGAAAAATGCCCAGAATAGACTATATTTGATGTTCTTTATAGTTGCACGGCTCAATTGAATTGCTTTTGGCACAGATTTAAGATTGCTATTCATGATAACAACATCTGCAACCTGCATGGCAGCATCTGTTCCTCCTCCCATAGCAATTCCAATATTTGCTTTTTCCAAAGCAGGAGCATCATTGATGCCGTCTCCTACCATGATGCAATCTTGTGTTTTTTCAATAAATGTAAGTTTGTCTTGAGGCAAAAGTGAAGCATGATAACCATCAAGGCCTGCTTTAGATGCAATTTCTTTAGCTGTTGCTTCATTATCTCCAGTAAGCATTGTAGAAGAAAGCCCCATAGCCTTGAGCTCTAAAATGGCCTCAGCTGCTTCTATTCTAAGAGTATCTGAAATCTTAATTAATCCTTTGTACTGACCATTAAGGGCAACATAAATCTGAGCCTGAGAATCCTCTTCTGGTAGTACTATGCCGTTGTCACTCATAAGAAGTTTGTTTCCTGCAAGAATTGTTCCTTCTTTTGTGATTGCTTTAATTCCCTTACCAACAATGGCCTCAAAGCTACTGCTATCAATATTGCGTAAGTTTTCTGCAAGATTTTCATCCAATTCTTGAGCTTTCTCAATTATTGCTTTTGCATAAGGATGTTCAGACTTACGTTCAGCTAAAGCGGCCAAATGCAAAGTTTCTTTGTTTGAATAGAAACTTACTTTTGGTTTTCCTTCAGTGAGAGTTCCAGTTTTGTCAAACATGACATTTTTCATTGTAGAAAGCTGTTCAATGGCCTGCGCACTACGAAACAGTATTCCAAGAGAGGCAGCTTTGCCAGTAGAGACCATTATTGCAATAGGAGTTGCAAGTCCAAGAGAGCAAGGACAGGCAATAACCAACACACTAACGGCACAGCGTAATGCAAAAGACAGCTCTTTTCCAGCAAGAAGCCAAGATGCCAGTGTTATTACTGCAATAGACATAACAATTGGAACAAAAACTCCAGAAACTTTATCTGCCAAGCGAGCAATAGGGGCTTTGGAGGCTTGTGCTTCCTTAACCATCTTAATTATTGAAGATAGTACAGTATCTTTACCAATTTTTTCAGTCTTGAACACGAAAGAACCATTGGTATTGATTGTTGCACCCCAAACTTTGGAGCCAACTGTCTTTGCAACAGGTAAACTCTCACCAGTGAGCATGCTTTCATCTACATCACTTGAACCTTCAACAATTTCACCATCAGCAGCTATTTTTTCTCCAGGGTGTACCAAAATTAGATCACCAACCGCAACATTTTTTGCATCAATTTCCTGAGTTTTTCCATCTTTTACTAATGTAGCTTTTGATGGAGCAAGGTTCATAAGACTTTTAATGCTATCGCCAGCTTTTCTGCGAGATCTCAGTTCAATATGTTTTCCCACCATTACCAGCGTAATTATCATGGCCACGCCTTCAAAATAGTACTGATGGTTCATGGTATGACCCATGGCCATATGTTGTGTATTCTGAATTAGGTTTACTAGGCTATAGACAAAGCTTGCTGTTGCACCAGTTGCAACAAGACTATCCATGTTTGGTTGCAATCTCACTAGATTGAAAAAGCCTTTTGTGAAAAACGAGTAGCCAGCAATCATCACTGGTATACAGAGTGCCATCTGTACCCATCCCGATACCATTGGAAGGCTTGGTATCACCATGGGAGCCATACATAGCACAAAGAGGGGTAGCGTAAAGATAATGCATGTATAGAGTCTAATTAAATGGATTTTTTCAGCCTTTTTTTCTTGAGCACTTTCTTTATCTTCAGAGCTATCTTCTGGAGCAAGTAACTTGAAGCCGCCTTTTTTGACGGCTTCTTGCATTTCTTCTATAGAGATTTTGTTTTCATCATAGATAATTGAAGCTTCTTCTGCAGCAAGGCTAACTTGTGCACTCTCAATACCCTCTTTCTTGTTGAGAATTCTTTCAACGGATGCACTACATGCAGCACAACTCATTCCCTTAACTTTGCAAACAGCTTTTTTCATAAAATGCTTATATGCTCCTTTAGAGCGCGCTAATTAGTTCTCCAAGAACTGGTTCAAATCTAGCTCCGTACCAATGATCTACATCTTGCTGTGTAATTTCAATACATTTTACTGTGTAATCTGCAGCAATTTTGGCTGAATCATAAGCATCATGTCCATGAAGTAATGCACCAACAAAAGCAGAAGAGTAAATGTCTCCAGTTCCATGACAGCCTTTTGAGATTTTCTTATGTCTGTAATACTTAGTCTCTGTGCCGTCATAAACCGCAACACCAGTTGTGCTATCATCATAGCTAACACCAGTGAGGATGATTGTACCACTGCAAATCTTTGCAAGTTCTTCTAAAAGACCTTTAACATATGTTTCATCATATGTTTCCTTATATTCGTAGTGAGTAAGGAAGCAGCCTTCAGTAATGTTTGGAAGAATGTAATCTGCAACAGAACAGAGTTTTTTCATTTCTTGTACAAAATCTTCATCAAAACCATAGTACAGCTTTCCGTTATCAGCCATGGCTGGATCTACAATCTTAGATGCACCAGGTTTCAGTAGAGTGTTCATAATATCCACAACATATGAAATTTGTTTTGCACTACCTAGATAACCTGTATAAACAGCATCAAAATTAATGTCTTCAGATTTCCAATGATTAGCTATAGCAGGCATATCTTCAGTCAAGTCTCTGAAAGTATAACCAGTAAAACCACCTGTATGAGTTGAAAGAACAGCAGAAGGAAGGATTGCTGTCTCAAGTCCACAAGCGGAAAGGATTGGTAGTGCAACGGTAAGTGAACACTGACCAACACATGAAATATCCTGAATTGTTAAAATTCGTTTAAAATCCATAAGAATTCCTCCTTAGAATCCTATAAGTTCATCAGAATTTGATGTGCTACTCTTTGTTCCATTTATTTGAGCAATAGCAGCATCCTGGTTTTCCTTAATGTTTTTAAGTGTGTAATACAATGCTAGTGCATTACTGTTACCAGATTTATTGTAAACCTCCCAAGAAAGGGTGAATGCATCATCATAGTCGCCAAGTGCATAGTATAAAACCGCAGCATTGTAGCCACTTGCAATGTGACCGGATGCATTGTACTCTCTGAGGAACATCTCAAGAGCTACTTTGTAATTTCCACTATCTACATATTTATAAGCATCTTGTAGGGACTCTACCTTTGGTTTGTTAGCCATAAGATCAATATATATGGTCTCGTAATGAGGTGAGAGTTGATTGGTGACTGCTGAGAAAAAATCATCTACAAGAGATTCAAAAATTTCTGTTGCAGAATAGCATACATAAATAGAGGTATCATAGACAAACTTCTTTATATCTTCAGGATCTGTATGACCAATTTTTGTCATTATATCTCCACTGGAAATTGACTGGGTCTTGTTTGCAATGTATACGTTAGCTTCAACATCAGTTACCATGTATGTTAGGCTTATAGCCGCATTTTGGACAAGATAGAAATTATAACCAGTTACTTTTGAAGTATCAGTTGAATCATAAATTGCTATTGCTGTGATGTACTCGTCATAGTACATATAGCTGATATTGGAAGTCAAAAGGGCATCTATATTACTATTTAACAGGGTCTTTCTAGTTGTACCCATGATTTTGCCTGCAGCAATAAGAGCATCTGTATAATCTGGACCTTTAACGGTAAAGAAACCTTTATCTATTGCTTTAGCTAAATTTTTTGATGTATAGCTGGTGACCTTATCTGATGTTGTTAAATCAAATCTAGAAGGTAAATTTGTTAAATACTGACTATATGTGTCATCAATGTTTCCTCTAACAGGAATTGGCAAAAGCTGACGAATAATGTCTGGTAATGTGGCATTATAGCTAGTAGATTGAACAGCTATTGTCTTATATCCAGCAACATTGACCTCTGCAGGAACAAGAGTCCTGAGTCCAATTGTTGAATAACAACTAGTAGCAAAAAGAAGTACACATAAAGTTAAAACTATTAGAACAAAAGATTTTGTTTTATTTGTTTTCATTTTTCCTCTCCAAAGCAACAGGAGTATATCACTATATGCACAAAAAACTCAATTGACATCAATTGCAACTATAATTATCCTTTATGCATCTGGACCGCAAACAGGGGGCAACTATGGCAGTGAGATCAGATTGGGATGACAATTTATTTGATGACGACAACATCCTTGATGATGACGATTTTGAAGACGATGATCTTGAGGATGATGATCTTGAAGATGAAGATGATGACGACTTTGAAGATGAAGAATTTGTAGATCCTTACGATGCTCCAGATGTAAGTGACTTTGATGAAGATGAATACCAAGATGAAGATGATGACGAGGATGATGATGAAGATTTCCTCAATGATGGCTTCTATTATGATGATGAGTATTCAGATGATTCAAACGGAGATTATTGATACTTCTATTGAGTCTTAATTAGGTTTGAAAGTAGCCTTAATGCTCCGCTTGCAAAGGCTACTTCATTTATGTCCATTTTTTCAATTTCAGTAGCTTTTTTCTCAACACTAGAATGGTCATACTTGAGTCCTGTTATGTACATAGGTAGGATTTCAACTCCTTGTGTTGATAGTGCATCACTTGCTATTGATACGTTTGTAATGATTCCTTTTTCTACTGTTAAATAGAAAGAAACTACCCCGCCAGAAAATCTTCCAGTGAGCTTATTTGTAAATTTGGGAGATTTTCCAAAATTCCAATCTTTGCTAGAAAAAACCTCAAACGATTGCCTGAGCTCTGGATATAGTCCAAGTTTTTCTTTATTTATAACTTCAATAGGACATTGTTCATCAAAAGACTTTGCCATGCATGAAGCAAATAGTTCTGTTGTAGTTTCTGGTACAAACTCTGTTAAATTTGCAACTCTTGAAGCTACAGACTTAACGCCGTGACTTTGTAATTTATGTTCATTTGGGGTCAAATAATTTGGCAGTTTTGAGAGATTGGTGGAAATTAACATAGTACCATGATGGCAAAAACGTCCATGTGTAGTTTGAAAAGCACTTCCGGATACTTTTCTACCTTCAACTAAGACATCATTTCTTCCGCTAAGAGTTGCCTCAATGCCCATTAAGTTAAGAGCATGAAGGACAATTTCAAAGTTCTTGGCTTTATTGGCTTCTTGTTCTGGGCTAATTATAGTAAAGCAAATATTGCCTAAATCCTGATAAACAGCTCCGCCTCCACTACAACGTCTAGCCAGTGAGACTCCATCTTCTTCCATTAGACTGAGCTTACATTCTTCCCAAGGATTTTGATAACGTCCAATGACTACCGTTGGACTGTTTTTCCACAAGAACAAAACAGTTGAATTTTGGTCATAGCTTTCAATGAGAAACTTCTCAGTGGCTAGATTAAAGTGAATATTTGTTTCTTCTGTTATAAAAATGTGGTGTTGTGGATTTCTGTTCATATTTCAGTTTCCTGCATTAAAGTATAGCTAAAGCTACACCTACGCCTTTGTAATCTGAGTATTGAGGATAAAGTGGAATTTGATAATATATGCCAATGCTTATGTTGTAATGCTTTGATATTTGGAGCAACGTATAGAACTTTGGTCTAATCATGAATCCGTTTTTTGCAAGAAATAGTGTATCTGGATCTTGTGGAATTTTGGCAAATTGCATGTAGTATCCAAAGTCTATTGCAACATAACTTCTGCTAATCCAAGCCTCTGCTAGTTTCCAAGCAAACATTGCCCCAGATTCAATCATGTACTCTAGGCTTGCAGCTCCGCCAATGCCTCCAATGGGATCTGGAAAATAGTCTCCAAGACCATAGATTGCAAATTGAAAGGTATCGGTCTCAAGGCCTATGTTGATGCCTCCTCCTACGCTGAAAGATTTTTCTCGTACCATTGTGGCCCTCAAGTAGAGATCGTACATGAAAGAGGCGTCTTCTATTGTGGATTGCCACCAGCTTTTGGATTGATTGGTCTGAGCTTCTGCAAAAAGGCTAAATGCGAGAGTTAAGATAAGTAGGAGAGTAATAATCTTTTTCATAAGGATTCCTCTTGTAAAGCTCCTTCTTGTCCACTATAGACAAATTCATAGATTGTAGAGCTGTCATTGGGATTAATGACTAGTGAAATGGATTGCGGTCCGCTGTCTGCATTGCATTTCCAGTCGTAGAGAAAGTAGTTGGAGCCTTCTTTTAAAAATGTATTTTGTACGCCATTTGGTATTGGAGTTGTGACT
>CAVEGR010000094.1:0-4085 GCA_963615565.1 Phocaeicola massiliensis
ATTTAGCGGCGAAGGGCCACGATCCCCTGACCGATCGGATATGAGCCGATTGCTCTACCAGCTGAGCTACGCCGCCAAGCCTTTGATTTTATAGAACATTTGAGAAAAAAAGACAATACCTTATAAGTTCTTTTTTGTGGACATAGCCACAATATATGAGCCATCAACAACAAAATGGGCAACAGCATCATTAGATATAGTACCAAATCTTACAGAAATAGACACATTTGAATCTCCATTTTGAGAGAGCTCAGACATAACAAAACTGCTGGCTGGAAGGTTTTCAGAGAGAAAAGAACTAAAAACTTCAGCAATAGAAGCTCTAGAATCAGGATGCACATATTTTTCCAGCCATTCAAAGTTAAAGTCAGAAGACAGAGCTTCTGTCAAAAGAGAATGAAAGACAGTACTATTTGGTTGAACGGTTTGCCCTATCTCACAGTCAACTGGCAAAACTACTTGTTTATTAGAACTCAAAGCAGGTAACGATATTCTAGCATTTGCGCAAAAAGCAGAAACAGGAATAAACAAAAGAGAAAAGATTAATAAAATTTTTTTTACTCCATACACATTCGATATTTTCTACTAAAATCCTCTTGTTCTCAAGGTCCTTTGACTTTATTATTCAAAAATCATGAAACAAGAAATAATCAGTAAATATGACAGTTCTAAACTATCATATAAAAATATACTCAACGGGAACATGCCACCATGGGTTATGCGATTCATAAAAGCAGTAGGAAAAGGCATAAACGATTTTGATATGATAAGAGACCAAGAAGATATACTCCTAGGAGTCTCTGGAGGAAAAGATTCACTTGCTTTAGCCATGGCGTTGTCTGTAAGAAAAAAATGGCTTCCAATTGATTATAAACTGCATGCAATAATGATTAACTGGATTGAGCATCCAATTAATGAGAATTACAGACCAAGGCTCAAAGAATATTTTAACGATTTAGGCATAGACTTTGAAATAATAGATGAATACCTATTCCCTGAAAGTTTCAAAGGTGACTTTAATTGTTACCTTTGTTCTAGAAATAGAAGAAGAATTCTTTTTGAGATTGCTCAAGAGCGTGGTTTTAAACAAATAGCAATGGGTCATCACTTAGACGATTTAGTTGAAACCACAATGATGAATCTGTTTTTTCGTGGCAATTTCTCAACAATGAATCCAATTCAGGAATTTTTTGATGGAAAGTTGTATGTCATAAGACCAATGATTGAAATTCATGAGCAAACATTAATCAGACTAGCACAGACATATGACCTACCAGTTATAAAGCCAGTTTGCCCCTATGATCAAACGAATATTAGAGCAAATCTAAAGCCAATAGTAAAAGAACTCTGTAAAATGGACAAATTTACAAGAGAACACGTTTTTTCTGCCCATGATTTAAGCTGTAAAATAAAGCGCTAGTCTTGGCAAAAGCGTATCATTGATATTATTATATTAAGTTGAGACCTCAATAGGCAAAGAGATTTGGTTTGGGGAAGGGTTAAGATGCCCCTGAAGGAGTTTTTATGGACAGAATAAAAATGAAGAAGATTATTGCAGTAGTTCTCGTTATAGCTATGGCAATTGGTTCCATTTTTGCATCTCCACTCACTTTGGTCGGTTCTGATGGTAATGCCAAAGTTTATGATGAAACATTCAAATCAGTAGACAATGCTAATTCAATTACTGGTAATTGGATTATACGTACTGAAGACAATGTTGTAGTATTTGAAAATGAGGGCTTAAAACTCAAGATTGGAGAATACTCTCTGGTTAGAATTTTAAGCTTAGATGACGCTACTCCAGTTGTTTACCTCTTAGACGGATGGCTTGGAGCCACAGCAGCAGAAACCGTAAGTGTTACAATTAATACGCCTGTTACTGTTTATAGTGCTAATGCTGGTTCAACTATTGTTGTTCTTTCCAGCAAAACAGCTGAAAATGGTTATGTTTATAAAGGAAGTGCAACTTTCATAAATGAAGTTACATCTGCAATAACTGAAGTGCAAGAAGACATGTACCTTGACCTTGCACAAAGTAGCGCAATCACAGAAAAGCCTGAAGATGGCACTGAAATTGCAATAACTATTGAAAAGTTCTTAGCAGAAGAGCCAAAGACAGAAGCTGAAACAGTAGAAACAGTCGTTGCAGAAACAACAGAAGAAGTTGAAACAGAAGAAGTTGAAACAGAAGTTATTATTGCTCCTCTTACAAAAACCTTCTCATATGGTGGTTATGAAGCAACAATTACTGCATACATTGGAAAAGCTTACATTGAATATCCTTCCTTTGTTACTGCTCAGGAAATCTATGATGCAGCAGCTGCTGCTTATAGTGCTTATTCAGCATATCTTGATGGTGTTTACGTTCAAGTTGTAGAAGATGGCCTAGCTGTTGTAACCTACCCAGAAACTTATGGTGAACCTGAGTTTAACTTTGCAATGTCACTTCTTGAAAAAGAACTTCCATACTACATTGCTTCCCTTTTTGCTCAACCAAGTGTTGAAAGTACAGAAGAAGTAGAAGAAGATCAATTTGCTATTGCACAAATTGAACCAAAGAGCAAACCAACAAGCAAGACCCAAACAATTATTGTTCCTCTTACTAAGACGTTCTCTTTTGCTGGTTATGAAGCAACCATAACTGCTTATCCAGGAAAAGCTTATATTGAATATCCTTCCTTTGTTACAGCACAGGAAATCTATGATGCTGCAGCTGCAGCTTATAGTGCTTATGGTGCATACCTTAATGATGTGTTCATCCAAGTTGTAGAAGAGGGACTAGCAGTTGTAACCTATCCGGAAACATATGGTGAACCAGAGTTCAATTTTGCAATATCACTTCTTGACAAAGAACTTCCTTACTATATTGCTTCAGTTCTTGGAATAGAGCTTAATGTAGAATCTGCAGAAGTTGTTGCAGAGGCTACAACAGAAGAAACAACTGAAGCAGTAGCTGAAGTGGCTCCTGCAGAAACCCCAGAGGTTGTAGCAGAAGTTACTACAGAAGTTACAGTAGAAGCCTCAACAGATATTGCAGATATTAAGGAAGAAGAAAAGGAATCTGAAGCAGTTGAAACAACACCTCAAGTCCCAGCTCCACCAGTAGTAGAAAAGCCTGTAGAGAAGAAAGGTGCTAAGTTTGGAGCAACAATTGGTGTTGTATACGGACAGTACACAGAAGGTTCTGAATTTAAGCCATTTATTGATAAAAATATTATTCGTAAAATTGGCTTTGCACCAAAGAATGTTGTTGTTAATGTTGACCCATACCTTACAATTGGAAACTTCACAATTGGACTTCATGCTTCAATTAATGTCCTAGATCTTAAAGGAAGCTTCACATTTACAACAGATCAGGGCGCTATAGGCTATGTCAGTAGTGTTGCAAAGTATGTTGGTAGAATCAACTATAACGGAGACAAATTCAACCTTGATATTGATAGAAATCACAGTGTTGAATCCTCAAGCCCTGTATTCTATTCCTTGGATAAAACATTTGATTCAAACAATAGTCTAGTTGCAACAGAAAGCCTGAAACTTGGATTTGTCACAATAGGCGCCTTTGTTGATGATCTTCAATTCTCCAACCTACTTAATGGAAAAAATCAGTTTGCAGGATTAAGTCTTTCAACAGGATCAAAGACTGTAGACGTAAATGCTTCTGTAATTGCAAGCATCTACTCTCTTTCTCTTAAGGATATTGATTTCTACCCAGCAATTGATGCAACAGCAAAGATTAGTAATGGTGAAAAGCTCAACGTAAATATCTATGCAGGAATTGCAAGTCTGTTTAATTCAAATACTTCAAGCAGTCTTAACATTCTTGCTAAAACAAAGCTTACATTAAATACAAAAGCTTTCTCATTTGGTGTTGGGGCTGCATACAACAAAGGTAAACATATTTCAAATGCAGTCAACAATTCACCAGTTACAGTTGTAACTGCTTTTGAAGGACAGTCAATTGATGTTCTACTTTCTACAGGTCTTAACTTGGGAGTCTTCTCTCTTAACGGATCAATGAGTATTCCTCTTTCTCTCAATGGAGGTGAAAAACTTGCATACAATACCGTTAAGACAAGAAGTGG
>CAVEGR010000095.1:0-12366 GCA_963615565.1 Phocaeicola massiliensis
GGTATAAAATCCTCTGTTTTTGTACTCTTCACTAGCAGGAGACACCTCAAAATTGACGTGCGGAAACGAGTCATAAAGTAATTGAGGATTAGCTCCTGCAATAAGAGAAACAGTTGCATTAAGAGAAAAAACAACAAGTAAAATTATAGATATAGAAAGAACCTTTTTCATTCAAAAACAAAACTCCATACAGCGAGCCTTTAGAAACTAGAATGGTTTGTAAGTTACACCCAAGATAAGTTGGAAGTCTGAAGCATCTTGTCCTTTAATGTTAAAGATGTTGTTCATATTCACAAAATCAACTGCTGCACTGACAGAAAGATTATCAAGCAGTTCATATGTTGCAGAAAGGCCAATATCTAATGTGTACCAAATGCTATCTCTTTTGGAAGTATCATAGCGGTAGTTGCCTGTTTTATCTTGACTTGTAATACCACTGTAAGCTGTCTTGTAATCTTCTTCACTCGTATGAGCTGGAATTTCAGACCATATTGTCCAAAGGTCATGAGTTCCATGCATCATAAAGAAAGTTCTACCACCAAGTGTAAGTTTATCTTTTTCCCATGTAACACTAAGATTTGCAACAAGACTATCTGGACCATAAGTATAACCAATTACATATTCGTCATAAAGCATATCAGTTCCGTCATAGCAGTCTTCATAAGAGTAAAGTCTATACTTGACAGCTGCAATGTAATTTAAGCCATAATCAGAACCGCTGCCTGGATTTCTTAGATATGTAAATGGTTGTACATAAACAAATTCCGGATTAATTGTAAGTGTTCCTTTTAGTGCACCTGTTATGTACTTAGCACCAATAAGATATGCTTTTGCATCTGGTGTGACAGCATCATCCTTATTTGGCCCAGGGCTTGTTTCAAAACCTGGCATTGCAAAATTATCAAGAAGTACTTGAGCATAAATGCCCAATCCTTTGATTGGCGTATAATTTATTTCAAACCCAAGAGTAGAATTTGTATTACTTGGAATATATGCGTTGTGCATGAAGTACATTGGAGAGAGAGCTGTAAATTGTATACTTCCAGAAGGAGAGTCATAAGTAATGGCTTCTGTTACAGCAATTGAAAGTTTATCATCAATAATGCGTCCTTCAAAACGGTGTGCTGCATAAAATGCTATCCCTTCAACTTCAAATGAGCTTCTATTCTTATAATTACCATGATAGACACTGTCAGTTGTCGTCGCACCATCGCCGTTTTGGGTTTCATCCTTATAATAGTAGTTAGTTTTACTAGTGGAGAATGAAAGAAGATATGTGTATTTGAATTTTCCAGTTTTAGAGTACGCTGTAAAGCGTGCCATGTCATGATATGGGAAGTTATCACTCAAAACAAGATTTCCTGTAGTTCCACTTCCCCAATTAAGACGGTCTCGTCCAATTTGAACGCTCCATCCGTCTCCTCCAACAGAGAAAAAAGCTCTGCTAGGAAAATTTACATCAAGAAGTTTAAAATCAAGCTCAAAATTCTGTAATGTTGGAATATTTGAATTAAGTCTTGTAGAGCCAATTTCTTTTGCTCCACGAATTGAATTTGATAAATAAGCATTAAAGAAGGTATAGAAGTTATTTCCAATATATGTCTGCCAATCTACTTCAAAAAAAGGCGTGTTCTTTGTTAAGTCTTGACCATACCACCAAAGTTTTCTTCCTGCAAATGCAGTTTCTGATATGTTGTTTTTGTCTGATCTTGTAATTGCATCATCTTTTAAACCGTCATATGTATGTGCATATATGTCAAGATTCAAAAATCCGTCTAATTCAATACCCCCCCCGCAAATTGGATACTAGGTTCCTCATAAAGGGCTTCTTGGACATTCTCATAAACGTCTTTTAAGTATTCAGGAACACTATTTTGGTCAATAATATTGAGCATTTTTACAAGCTCATCACCGCTGTAAGGTCCTGTTGTGGATGGCATTGCATGTCCTGTTGCGAGGTATAATTTTACCATGTTTTTGTAGACAGAGCTGTCCACACTATAAATTTTTTGTGCATTTGAAGATGCAAAAACTAGCGACATTGCTATACATAAAAGCAACACAATTGAGGCTGTTTTTTTCATAATCATTTCCCTCCCTTTTGGAACAACTTTTCAAAATACTCTAAATCTGTTACTTGAGGAGTATATCACACTGTGCCTCTTTGAAAAAACCTCTACAGAACATTTTTTACTTCTTCAAGAAGAGATGTCATATAAACCCATTCATCTAAAGCAACTTCTGCAGAGGCTATCATGTTGGCACGTTCACCCAAATGAGAAAGCTCAAACGATAGCTCCATACAACACTCTTCTATGATTTTTTTATATGTTTGTGGAATTGTAGACCCTTCTCCTCCAATTATCACCTTTGTGGAACCTGTAACTTTTGACGCCAAAGTCAGTGCTTTTCCAAGGGTTTCTAATGCTTCTTGTGTTACATTTGGCCACAAATCCTGCAGGTGGTCGTCTCTATTGCTTGACAATGCCCAAGCCGATACTACTGCTTCTAAACACCCTATATCACCACACCAGCATAAGCCTGTTTGTGACATCTTCAGATGCCCAAAGTCATTATAATCTGCAAAGACCTTGCCGTTTTGAATGAAAGCAAGATTAATATTATCTCCCCAATTTAAGTACATAACAGGCCCGCTGGATTCTAGAAAATCTGATGTAGAAACAAAACGTTCAGCTAGCACAAGTGCTGCAGTAGAATTGCGAACGCATGCTTTTACTTTAAGTACTTGAGCAAAAGCCTCTGCCATAGGAATATTTTTCCATGGAAGATATGAGCATTCAAGAATAGTAGTAGAATCTTCAGAAATACGCCCAGAAACAGTAATTCCAGCACCTAAGACCTTACTGGAATCTACTAATTTCATCACTCGAATACAGCTTTTAATAATACTAACACAGAACTCTTCTACAGAAACCTTTGTATACGTAGGAATACGTTCAAATTTAATTGGGTTTGCTCTAAGATCACAAAGAGAAATAGTTGTATTTCTGCTTTCAATATTCACAGAAAGAACAAAGGAAGAATTAGGAATGAGCTTTAAAGCAGTGGCTTTACGGCCATTTGAGCTTTCAATTTTTCCAAATTTCTCAATAAAGCCTTCAGAAACCAAAGATTCAACAATTTCACCAACAGAGACTTTGTTTAAGTCCAAAAGTCTAGCAAGTTCAGCCCGAGAGAGATTTTCATCTCTTCTAATTGCTCCAAGCACCCTTGCAGTATTTATGGTTCTTGCCGATTTTGGTTGTGAAAGCTTCATTTTTCACCCCTGTTTATAATTCTTAGTTTTCAGCAACAATCTTTGAATA
This sequence comes from Phocaeicola massiliensis, assembly GCA_963615565.1. Lineage (GTDB taxonomy): Bacteria > Spirochaetota > Spirochaetia > Sphaerochaetales > Sphaerochaetaceae > UBA9732. The sequence goes on from CAVEGR010000095.1 coordinate 3,327, forward strand.
TTTCTCAAACTCTGCGTCATCACAAAGTACAAAATGTCCTTTTGTAACTTCTCTGAATGTAGGAGTACTGCTTCTATAATCATGATCAGCAACTGGATTATAGACAATTCTCTTTCTATTCTTTTCGTAGTTTGGATCTGGCTGAGGAATTGCACTTAATAGAGATCTTGTATAAGGATGAAGTGGATGCTTAAAGAGCTCATCTGAGTCTGCAAGTTCAACCATTTTTCCATAATACATAACACCAATTCTATCAGAGAAATACTTAACAACACTGAGATCATGGGCAATAAAGAGAATTGTAAGTCCCATTTTCTCTCTAAGGTCATTAAGAAGGTTCATAACTTGAGCTCTAATAGAAACATCCAAAGCACTGATAGGCTCATCTGCAATAATCAAAGATGGCTCCATGATAATAGCACGAGCAATACCAATTCTTTGTCTCTGTCCGCCAGAGAACTCGTGTGGATAACGAGAGGCATGTTCTTTTACAAGACCAACAGTCTCAAGCATTTCATAGACTCTCTTGTCTATGTACTCTTTATCCTTGACTCCCTTGATAACAAGTCCCTCTGCAATAATGTCTCTGACTGTCATACGAGGGTCTAAAGAGGCAATAGGGTCCTGAAAAATCATCTGAATCTGGTTTAATAGGCTACGATCCACGTTTTTGTGGTCATGTTTTGCTTGAGCCATTAAAGCCTTATTCTCAGCAATAGTTTTATCAAGTTCTGCTAAGCGAGCACTGTCTTTACAGGTCTTTTTCTCTGCCCTTGCTGCAGAAATTGCATCTTTGTAAGACTGAACTCCAGCACAAATTCTCTGTCCTTTAAAATAGACACTACCACTTGTGCAATCATAAAGTCTTATGATTGATCTTCCAGTTGTTGTCTTTCCACAACCAGATTCACCAACTAATCCAAAAACTTCACCTTTGTGGATTTCAAAACTTACGTTATCTACAGCTTTGTTGACTGTATGTCTATCAAGCTTGAAGTATTGGCACAAGTTTTCAACTTTAAGTAAAACTTCTGTGTTGTCTTGTTTCATTGTTCACCTCCACGCTTGTTCATTCTAGTTATACGATCCCGTACAATCTCTGGCATCTCAACATGTGGTGCATTTGGATGCAACAGCCATGTTGCTGCATAATGAGTATCTGTAATCTTAAACATTGGTGGTTGTTCTTCAAAATCAATTTCCATTGCATACTTGTTTCTAGCAGCAAAAGCATCTCCCTTTGGAGGATAAATCATATTAGGAGGAGTTCCTGGAATTGATTCAAGCTTGTTACCCTTGCTATCAAGATCTGGAATAGAGGCCAAGAGAGCCCAAGTATAAGGATGTGCAGGACTGTAGAAAACTTCATCTGCAGTTCCATACTCAACAATCTTTCCTGCATACATAACAGCAATTCTGTCTGCCATGTTAGCAACAACACCAAGGTCGTGAGTAATGAAAATAACAGAAAGATTCCTTTCCTTCTTAAGCTTGTTGATAAGCTCAAGAATCTGTGCCTGAATAGTTACATCCAATGCTGTAGTTGGCTCATCACAAATTAAGATGTCTGGGTTAGCTGTCAAAGAAATTGCAATAACAATTCTTTGTCTCATACCACCGGAGAATTCAAACGGATACTGTCTGTATCTCTTTCTGGCTTCAGAGATTCCAACCTGTTCCATGACTCTAATTGCTCGGTCTTTTGCCATTGACTTTGTAACCACTCGTATTTCACTCATTGCTGTCTCACGGAGCCAAAGAATGAAATTGTGACTTCTCTTAGTAAAGTCAAACTTTGCAACATCTTCTATTCTCTTTTCAAACTGCTCTTGCATGTTTGAAAGAATTTTAACAAGGTTTCCTTGAACAAGTTTAAGATCAGACAATGACAATGGAGCAACTTTTGCTTCTGGAGCTTTTCCCTTTGCTTCAAGTTTTTCATAACGAGCAGTTTGCTTGATAAATCTCTTTTCCTCTGCAAGGTTTCCTTTTACATCATCATAATAAGTCTTTACTGCACTAGTAAGACTTACTTTGAAAGTATAAGCATAGCTGTCTTTAACAGTCTCCAATGGATCTATAGCTGTTTCAACTGCAGTTGCTACACTGCGAGCCATTCTATCCATATCGGGCTTTTCAGGCATGTCTGAAGAAATCTTGCGTTTTACGTCTGCAAGGGCTTCAATTGCAACCTTCATGTCTGCAACAGACTTGTTTGATGTGTACTCAAGTGCAGTCTGAACATCTGCCACAAAGGCCTTAAAATAGGAAGATTCAAAAGCCGATACTGTTTTTGCGTTGAGCTCTTTGCTATTTTCATCCCCAATGGTGTTACCTTCAAGAACAATCCAACAACCTAATGCAAAGAAATCTGGAGCCTCTTGCTCAATTGCGGACTTTAGCATTGCACAACCTTTGTTAAGCAAAGCAGATAAATTATTGTAATTCTTGGATTTAACAACCTCGTGGGCAGCTTTATTAATCTCAAAAGAAAGAGCCTTCATGGCATCTGCGTCACGCACCACAAAGCGGTCAATTGATGCTTTAAAGTAATCTGCAACCTCCTTGGCTTCTGAAACTGGATTTGTGACGGCCTCTTTGCTGATTGCAAGAAGCATATCCTCTGCAGCCTTCAAACCGGCAACAGCACTTGAATGGGCCTGCGAATATGGGGCCTCGTATTTTGCCTGCACACCAACAATCTTCTTGAATGTGATAAACCTAGACTTGTCATCTTTACAGCCACTAGCCTTCATGGCCAAATCAAGCTGCGCAAGAGTTAATGCAAGTTTCCTATGACTCTCTTTTCTGTTTGCCTTATTCTTGAGAATCATGGCCTCTGTAATTTGGTTTCCAATTCTCATGATAGGATTCAACGAAGATAGCGGATCCTGGAACACCATGGAAATTTTGTCACCACGAATCTTGTGGAAATCGTCCTCGCTAATCTTCAAGAGATCTTTTCCGTCATACAAGATTTCTCCACTCTCCACTATTGTGTTTCCAGCCGATATTCCCAAGATTGTTTTACTTGTAGCTGATTTTCCACTTCCTGATTCACCAACAATTGCTAGAGTTTCACCCTTATAAAGATCAAACGAGATATCTCTAACAGCTTGGAGTTTTCCATTGATTGTTCTAAATGAAATGGTCAGGTCTTTTACCTGAAGTTTCTTTTCTCTATTTTCTGTCATTACTCGTCTGCTCCTCTAAGTGCTGGGTTGAAAGCATCTCTGAGACCGTTTCCAAACAAGTTGAACGAAATCTCAAGTAAAGAGATAAACAAAGCAGGGAAGAAGATGATATGCGGATACGTTGCAAGATAATCTTTTCCGTTTGCAAGCATTGTTCCAACACTGGTCATGGTTGAACTCTCAAGGTTGATAATACCAAGATATGTCAAGCTTGATTCACTGAAGATAACACCAGGGATAACAAGAACAGAACCAGTAATAAGAGTTCCCAAAGAATTAGGGAAGATGTGTTTGAACATAAGACGTCCGTTACTTGCACCAAGAGTTCTTGCTGCAAGAACATATTCTTGTCCTTTAAATCTATAGAACTGCATTCTTACACGGGATGCCATTCCAATCCACCCCGTTAACACAAATGCAAACAGTAGGCTCCAAACAGGTCCCACTTTCTTTGCCAAGTGCAACTGGAACAACGTTGCAACAACCATGAAAGGAATGTCTACAAGAATATCGCTGATTCTTTCCATGATAAGGTCAAGAGTTCCACCGTAATAACCTTCAACAGCACCATATAAAGAACCAATAAAAAGGTTAATGATTGATACTGCAATTGCAAAGAGAAATGAGAATCTTGCACCTTGAGCTAGGCGTGTAAAAATATCCTGTCCAAGAGAGTTTGTACCAAAGACAAAGCTAGGTTCAAATCCATATCTGTACTCAAAATATGTATACTTAAAGACACGGCACTTATATGAAACAGAAGAAGAATCTCCAGTGACCGTTGCATATCTATAACGGTCTTTTGCTTCTGGATTTTCAAGTCCCGGATCTCCTTCTATTCTTAAGGAGCTGTAATTGCCATCATTTCCACTTGTCTTATAAACATTTGTGAAATTTCCGTTTTTATCAAGAACAGCAACTCCCTTTGCATTTGCTTCATACCAAATGTTAGCATCACTTACATTTTTAGTCTTAATAGCAGGATAAATTACTTGTTTTCCAGTTTCATTTTGCCAAGCTTGGATGCTGTCATACTGATCTTGAGAAAGTGTCATATAAATAAAGCCGTTAGCGGTATAACTATCAAGCTTTGCAGAATAAAGCGTTTTTCCGTCTTCAGAAACGGTAGCATTATGAATCTCTCTGACAACGTCATAGCCGGTCTCTTCCTCAATTGCTCTGTAATAGTTGAGGTTGTTGTCTGTCATTTCAACCTTTTGACAGCCATCCCAACCAAGCCACTCAAAGCCCTTTAATTTGGGAAGAAGTTTTGTGTAAGTTAAATATGTTGTATCAGTAAGACTCTTGGAATAGGTTGTCTCACAGAAAATTGGAACTAATAATGCATACAGAATAAGAATTGCAATAATAATTGTTGCAACAATAGAACTCTTATTCTTTCTAAATCGGTGCCATGCATCTTCAAAATAACCAATCTGTTTAGTTTTGAATTTTTCATCACTACTAGAGCGGGAATTGGTAAATCTAAATTTTTCTGCTGGAATGTGTTGTAAATCAATATTTGCCATTTGCCTTACTCCCTATTCTAATACGTGGATCAATAAATCCGTAACTCAAATCAAGAAGAATTCCTGAAGCTAGACCAATTATGGTATAGAACGCAGACAACAACATGAAGAAGTTGTAGTCCAATGCAGTAATTGAATTGACATACAAAGGACCAACGCCAGGAACAACAAAGATGTTTTCAATGATAAGAGAGCCACCAATAATTCCAATGAACTCAGCAATAATCATTGGTAGGATGACAACCATTGCATTTCTAAGCGCATGTCTTCTTGTTGTCTGAGCCTTTGTAAGACCCTTTGTTCTTGCAAGAAGAAGATATTCACTTGTAAGAACCTCAGTTAATTCAGCACGAGTGTAACGTGCAAAACCAGCAACAGAACCAAAGGCCAAGGAAATAACAGCTGGCAACATTGAATGGAACATTGACCATGTAAAATAGTTAGTTCCACTGTTCATAACAAGAGGAAACAGTTTTAGCTTAAAACACAAGAAATACTGAACCAAGAAGGCGTAAACGTAACTTGGAACAGAAACAAAAACCATAACTCCTGTGGAGATTACATGGTCCTGCCACTTGTTCTTCTTAAGGGCCGCATAAATTCCAAGTATAAGCCCAAGTGGAACAGAAAAAATCATTGCATAAACATTTAAAAGAATTGTAGCAGGCAGTTTGCTAAGGAAGATTTGCATACAATCTTGACCAATATACAAAGATTCACTAACACCCCAGTCTCCTGTAAACAATGTTCTAGTTATGAAATTCCAATACTGTTGAATTAAAGGGATAGAATTTCCGTTTGCGTCCACAAGTCCCTGGCGAACTCTTCGCTGCAGAACCAAGGACATATCTTTACCAAACTGCTGTGCCGGAATATTTGGAAGCAATCTAATAAGGAGAAAACATCCCGATATAATCACAAAAAACGTCAGAAGCATAAGTAACATACGCTTTATGACATATTTAACCATAATCAACCTCTCTCTATGGTAATGCGTAGGAACGGGTTAGGAACCAGCGCCCGTGTATTACTATAAAAAGCCTCACCAGTGCTTTTTTGCACTGGTGAAGCTGTAAGTTACAAAGAGTTAAGACCTAGTTGTACTTCAATACATAGTTCTGAGAAGCGCAATATGCATCCCACTCAGCGTCTGTGTAGTTGTATGTGTAATACTTAAGTCCACCACGACCCATTCCAAAGATGTAGTCTTCTGTGTAGTACTGGATCTGCATACCTTTGAGGCTTGCTGAAGAATCCCCCATGATTGGGATTTCTTCGTATGTCATCAAAACCGCCATTTCAAGTGCTGCAAGGATATCAAGTCTAGCTTCTGGATCGCCATCTGAATCTCCGCAAGAATACTCAACCAATGTACCATCAGCACTCTTAACTGTTTTCTTCTCGCCAAGCATGATTGCGTTCCAATCGCTGACTGAAGTTGTGTAATCTGTGCCATGAATATTGATTGTCAAAGATTCCTTTGTTGTATCCCAGCATGGGTTGTACTGATAAGACTCTGAAGTATAAGCTTCCATGAGGTTGTATGGATCAAGGGTTGAACCTGTCCAACCAACACCAAAGAGCATGTCTACCTGACAGTTCTTAAGAGCATCTGCGAAACCGTTTCCAAGAGTATCGTCTCTTGTGAATGTAAGCTTACCTTCAAGCTTTGTTCCCTTAACAGCTTCTGTGAAGCAGTTTACGAGATATTCATAACCATTGTTGTAGAACTTAGATGTTGAGTTTGGTGTACCAATCTTAATCTGAATTACGTCATCCTCATCCATAAGTCCCTGTGCAATAGCAAGATCATAAGCCTCGTCAAAGAGCTGCTGAGCCTTTGTAAGGTTGTAACCTGTAATGGAGTCAATAGCTTCATCTACGTCTTCATAAAGCTTGCCTTCGCCAATGTCATCTGCAAGACCCCAGAAGTTAACAAGAACATTCTTTGCCTGAGCTGTTGAGCGGTATGGTGTACCTGCTTCAGGATCGCAAATGATAAGGTCTGAATAAAGAGCAAAACCAGGAGCGTTTGTTGGGCTTGTTGCCAAACAGAAGTCTGCTCTGTTAAGAGCAAAGCTCATTGCCTGTCTGAACTCAAGAAGTGTAAGGATAGTCTTGTTGATGTTTGCACCAGCTGCTTCCTGCATTGTTACGAGCTTCTCTGGGTCTGGGTTGAAAGCCATAAAGAATGTGCTGTCACCAGGTGTGTAGTAGCAGTAATCTGACAAAGAGTAAGTCTTCATGTCATCAACTGTAAGTCCATAACCATCAAGTTTTCCCTGAAGGAAGAGCTCAAGTCTTGTTGAAGCTTCTGGAACGAAGTCTGCAACAATCTTTGTTGTCTGATACAAGGTAGGATCATCATTGAACAAATAATAATTCTCGTTTCTCTCAAGAACAAACTGCTTATCTGCCTGGAAAGAAGTGAGCTTATAAGGACCATAAGAAGGTGTTGTCTCTGCAGATGTGCAGTATGTTGTTGTATAAACACCATCAACAACGCTTGTGCAAGCATCATAGAGGTCTGTCTTTACGAGATTTGTTCCAGTGAGAGAATAAAGGAGATAGAAGCCCTTAAGAGGCTTTGTGAGACAAATGAGGATGTGATAATCATCAAGTGCCTGATATCCAACTTCAGCCCAATCAAGCTCTGAATATGTTGCTGCATAAACGAAGTAGTTTGGAACATCATCTTCTGTTTCTCCCCAGTTTGGGTTACCGGTTGTTACAGGAACAAAGAGAGCATAGTTCTCGTCTGTGAGAGGGATAAGACCTTCTTCATCAGCCATAGCTGCGAGAGTTTCCCAGTTTGTTACGTCAAAGTATGCATCACCATAAGCATTGACATATGTGTTGAGAGTGTAGTTGTTTGTCCAAGCAAGTGAGAAATCAATACCAATGTACATTGGCTCGCCATTTGGAGAGTAATACTGTCCGTCCTCACCCTTTGTGAGATCAGCCATTGTGTAACCAGCATTAGCTCCGTTATCAAGCTTAACTGTCTTACCCTGATAAAGGTATTCTTTTGCATTGTAAATAACCATGTTACCACTATAGAGGTTATCTGCTCTGTAGTTCTGTGCAACTGGGTTGATAAGTCTCTTCTGAGATTCAACAAAATCATAAGCGTTGATAGGTGTGCCATCATCCCACTTGAGATCCTGTCTAAGAGTAATGATGTAAGCCTGGTTTACAGAATCTTCTGTAATTCCATACTGGCCAACATACTGAGATGTTACATCTTCAGGTTCACCTACTGCCATTGCTGGAACAACCTTATATCCGGTTTCATCTTCATTGTAATCAAATGTATAGAAACCATCCTCAATGTAGGAACCAATCTCTGTTTCAGTATTGGTTTCATACGTATGAGCGTTCCAGTTTGTTGGGAATACTGAAAGAGCCTCATTATATGTATATGTTGCAGGCTCTGCAGTTACCGTAGTGGTTGCTGCTTGTTCTTTCTTTGTCTGTGCTTCAGCTGCACCCTGTGCGAATACAGAGAACACAACAGAGAGAACCAGCAGTAAAACTGTCAGTTTTTTCATTGTTTATTCCTCCATGAAAAAATAATTATACGCCATTGTTATTCAATAGGGTTTTAGTATTTTATCAATGCAAGTTATTTCTTTCAACTATTAGTTTCGAAATTGCTTATTTTTAACATGTTAAGTTGCACTATAAAACACAATTTGCATTTTTTGTGCAAATATTTACAAAAACCATACAGAAAGATTTCATGCTTGAAGGTAAATAAGAAGAAAAATAATGGAAATTAAAACAAAACTCAGCCCTGAAATCAAGAATTCTATAACCGAACTTTTTCTCGCATGTTTTCTATCTTTATATTCACTATAACTTTCTTTTTTTTCTTCATAATCTCTCTTTCTTAAACTGAAAAGCTTACTAAAAGAATATCCTATGCCGTCAGACACCCCGTGATCAGATGCCCACACAAGACCGGCAACTACAAGAATTAAAGCACCTCCAAGAAAGAAAGAATCACTTAAAATCATAGCCGTTTCTTTAACTGTTGTTGAAGAAAATATGCCTTTAATCACGAGAACGGCTATTGCTATGGCTAAACTTACCCCAAAGCAAATATAAAGCTTTGTTTTGTTTATCTTGATTTGCATAAATAATCTCTCCTAAATTTTTCCAATTGAGATATTCCTTCTGGCGTAACAGGCCTTATCCATCTTCCAGAAATCAATTGTATCATCATAAGAACGTATCTGATAATTTCATCGCAATAACACAATGGAAATACAACTAGAATTGAAGCCTTAAACTTCAAACCAGCAAGACATACAC
>CAVEGR010000095.1:12376-33596 GCA_963615565.1 Phocaeicola massiliensis
AAAACCAAGAGATACATAAAAGTTATCTCAAGAACAGTACCAGTGATGGAATCTCCTGAGGCCCTAAACGTATCATTCATGGCCCAATTGCCCATCCTTATCACAGCAACAATCGTATAAATCAATATTAAATAAGAACAAATGTCAAAAGACTGCCCGGAAAGACCCATAATTACAAAGGCATATGGCTTAATTATATTCACAAAAATGGCCACAATTAACACACTAACTTGACACAGAGGGATGAGTCTTTTTGCACGCTCATACGCCAAAGGTAATTCTCCACTTCCAACACATTTTCCCACTAAGACAGATGAAGCATTAGCAAAACCCTGGAAGAATCCAATAATCAGTCCTTCAAACGTTCTAAACACTGCAAGGGCGGCTATAGCTTGTTCGCTTTGCCTCCCTAGAACTACATTAATGACTAAATTTCCAATGCCTATGAATACTTCACTAAATATGATGGGAAGACTTTTCTTAAAATACAAAAAAAAGAGATCTTTCTTCCAATTAAAGAATTCCTTGAACATGAAAAGATATGGATACTTGATGCAAGCTGCAAGAATAATAATTACAACTACGTTAACAAAAGAAGCACAAACTGTGGCTAAAGCGGCCCCTCTTACTCCAAGAGCAGGAAAACCCCAATGTCCGCCAATGAGTGCCCAATTTAAGCATATATTGCTAAAAACACTGCATATTGCTGCAAATAAGGGTATCTTTACTCTTTCTGTAGCCCTTAAAACAGAACTCATTGCAACAGCAATTATCTGTAAAGGATATGCAAAACCAATGATGGTTAAATATTGAACTCCAATCTCTTGGATAGCTAATTTATCGGTATAAAGGCGCATGATAGTCCATGGAGAGAAGAGTGCAACTCCGCCAAAAATAAAGCTAACTATTAGCATGCAGACCAGTGTAAGCCCAAAGCTACGTGCAATGTTTTTGTGATCTTTTGCACCCCAGTATTGGGAGAAAAAAAGCATTCCTCCTCCCACAAGACCCCAATAGCATGCAATCATTAGCGTGGCATATTGGGAACACAACCCTACTGCGCCTACAGAGTTCTCCCCAAGTGGTGCTATCATAATGGTATCAACCATTGTTCCTGTTGTAGTTAACAAGTTTTGAAGTGCTACAGGAATGGCAATTATGCTAACTTGTTTGATGAATTGTGGAAGTTTGACTTCAACCTTTAAGTTTGTTTGATAGCCGTGTTGAAATTTAGCCATATTTTAGACTATATCAAAAGCAATTTATTTTGTCTTTATTGTTTTCTCTGAGGTTTCTTCATTGTATAATTAAAGTATAACTAACTATGTTCAAATTTGTATATTCAAACAGCAGGAGGAATTTAAATGAAGCGCTGTTCAATTATTATCCATAGTGTAACCGGAAACTGCTTTACAATGGGAATGCATCTGAAAGAAGAACTTGAGAAAAGAAGTGTTGATGCTCGCTTGTACAGAGTTGAAGATGATGATTTACACATTCTTGCAAACGAAAATGAGGCAGTAAACAACTGCTATGAAGATATTATGGAGCTTCCTATTGCTACTGCAGAGAAGCTCGTTAAGAGTGACATGGTTGTTCTTGGTTGCCCTTCTGTTTTTGGAAACGTCACGGCTGAAATGAAAGCTTTCATTGATGGAACTATCCAAATGTGCAAAGACAAGGCCCTTGCAGACAAATTTTTTGCTTGTTTTACAACTTCAAGACAATCTGTTTTTGAAGGTGCAAGAACTTTAGACACTCTCATTTACTGGGCTCAGAACATGGGAATGCTTCATATTCCTTTTGGAATTCATGATGAACTTCCTCTTTGCAATCAGCCTGTTCAGGGTATTGTACACTGCGAAGGAAAGGAAGGTTTAATTTCCCCAGCACAACAGATTGGCAATGAAATTGAAGCCTATGCAGAGGACCTTGCTTCTTATATTCAAGAGTAAAGAGTTTTTGCAAAAACTTCTAAATATGTGCTATTATTAACAAAAAAGGACAAAACATATGGAAATTACAAAAAAAATTAACGGAACTGAACTTTGTGTTTCAGTTGAAGGAAGATTAGACACTACAACAGCACCAAAGCTTGAAGCTGAGGTAGGAAACAGCCTTGACGGTATTACCAGTCTTATTTTTGATTTTAAGAATTTGGAATACATCTCATCTGCCGGTTTGAGAGTTCTTCTTGCAATGCAAAAAATAATGAATAAACAAGGCAAGATGAAGGTAGTCAATGCAAATGAAACTGTCATTGAAATCTTTGAAGTTACAGGATTTATTGATATTCTAACAGTTGAGTAATCCAAGCTATAGGTCTTTAGTAGGTAAAGAGGTTTTTGGAGGCAAAAACCTCTTTATTTTTGTTTATGGTAGTTAAAACTTAGCATTGTAATGTCATCAAACTGTGGAGCTTCTCCAACAAAGGCATCTACATCTTCTTTGACGGCCTTAATAAGCTCTTCAGGTTTTTTCTCTTTATTCCTATTTAGAACATTCTGTAATCTTTCATCCCCATAGAGCTCTTTATTTGCATTGGTGGCTTCTGTTACACCATCTGTATAGAGAAAAAGAGAATCCCCACTGAAAAGATCTAAACTGCATAGTCTATACTTAGTTTCTTCAAAACCAGCCAGAACAAAATTGCATTTTGACTTTACATACTCATACTTTCCACTAGATGATTTAACAAGTGGTGGATTGTGACCAGCATTTACATAATCTAAATGCCCAGAAGAAATCTCAAAAACACCAAGCCAAGCTGTAACAAAAAGGCCTTCTTCATTTGCCTCACAAAGTAACTTATTCACCTTTGTAAAGACCTCGTTTGGAGAGATTCCCTCTTGGGCTCTGTCCTTGATTAACGTCTTAGCAATGACCATAAACAATGCAGCTGGAACCCCTTTGCCTGAAACATCTGCTATTACAAGAGCTAAATGATTGTCATCAACAAGGAAGAAGTCATAAAAATCACCTCCTACTTCTTTTGCTGGAGTCATTATTGAATAAATATCAAACTCATCTCGTGTTGGAAAAGCAGGAAAAACACGAGGAAGCATTGAGGTTTGAATATGGGTTGCAACTTGAAGTTCAGATTCAATTTGCTGTTTTTCCTTGCTGTCCTTGATTTGACGTTCCAAAAGTGCACGTGTTCTATCTGCAAGAGTTGAACATATTGTTGTCAACCCAAAGAGAATTAAAGACCTTGGGAAAAAGTAAAAAAGAATGACACGTCTGATAGTTTCTTTATTGACAATTCTTGGGCCGTTTTCTTGAACAGCTTTAAGTAAATTACTGTCCCATTCTCCATAATAAGTACCAAGTATAAGAGAAATACCCATACATACAATAGATGCAATCAAAAGCCCATAAGAGAACTTTTTAGAATAATAATGACATCCTAAAACTACAGGTATGGCCCAGGCCAAAATAGCATGACTTGGCATAGCGGCAGATAAGAAAGTAATGCCAAAGATACAGCAAAACAGAATGTAATACTTTAAACGAGGAGATTCTTGGTTAAGAAAACGTAGAAGAAAAGAAGGAAGAAGCAAAAAAAACATTCCCCCTATTGTTGCGGTATTCATTATCCCTTTGGGTACTATAAAAACCCCTAAACTGTTCAAAATCCAAATTGCTGCCATCACCAAGGAAAGAACGCACATGCAACGTACCGAATATTCATTAGCTTGTTTTTCGTTTTCTTTAAATGCTAAAGAGTATTCTTCTTTAAAAACATTATTCACAAACCTTTCTCCTTCTCTTTTCCCGTGGTATTGTTTATCATGATACTGTTTATAATGATACAGTGACTCATAAATTCTCTCAAGAAGAAAAAACATATAACAAAAACAACTAAATCAGTGTATAATATTATGGAGAGTCCCATTGGGAGGTGTTATGAAAAAGCAAGATTTTGCCATTGAACATAGGCTTTCTGAATTATCGCCAGAATTATACAAACGTTACAAAGACTGCTTTGTTATTTCAGGAAGAATGCTCACTAGATATGTGAACTATTTTCCAGATTTCACAGATCACTCACGTCTCCATACTATGGATATATTGGATTATTGTAATGAACTCATAGGAGAACAATTGGAGAAATTTAGCGCAGAAGACCTTTATGTGCTTATGATGGGCGCTCTTTTTCATGATGTAGGCATGGGAGTTTCCTTCTCAGATTTTGAAGAGTATAGGCAAACTCTAGGCCTTCCTTCTCCTGAAGATGACGTGAAACGAGCATGGGCTGTAAGAGATTATCACCAAGAATTATCGGGCCTCTTTCTACAAAAATATGCAAATATCTTGGATTTACCAAATGAAAAGTATCTTCGTGCCATCATTCAAGTATGCAGAGGACATAGAAAGATAGACCTCTTTGATGAGAAAGAATACCCTTCTAGTTTTGAAGTTGAAGACGGAAAAACTGTATATCTGCCATATCTTGCCTCTCTTTTGCGCCTTGCAGATGAGTTGGATATCTCACAAGATAGAAACATAAGTTTTCTGTATGATGTAGAAAAAATGCCAAGTGAAAGAGACCGTACAGAATTTCAGAAGCATATGGCTGTATACCGTGTAGAACTTGATGAAGACAAAGTCATTGTCAGAGCAAAAACTAATGATGAAAAAATCAGAAACGGTGTTGTAGAGACTTGTGATAAGTTGAGAGAGAAACTCATCTATTGTAAGAATGTTGCTTCAGAGAAATCTCCATTCATAATTAATCAAGAAGACGTGATACTTCTTTTTGACGAAGATTAAGAAAAAATGACGAAGATTGACAACAATTGACAAAGCTTGGACAACAAAAAGGATTTTTCATGAACAAAATAGACCACTTTTTTCATTTAAGCGAAAACGGAACTACAGTCCGTAGAGAAGTAGGAGGCGCATTAACCAGTTTTTTCTCAGTTGCATACATAATCTTTGTAACACCAAGTTATCTTGCACTTACTGGCATGGACTACACTGGAGTACTTCTTGCTACATGTCTTTCGTCTGCTTTGGGTTGTTTCTTATCTGCAATCTTTAATCTTCCTTTTATACTCTCCCCGGGAGTAGGCCTTAACGCCTTTTTCACATACACGCTCTGTCTTACTATGGGATATACTTGGCAACAGGCATTAGCAATAGTTTGTATCTCCGGTGTTTTGTTTTTGATTATCAGTATCACGCCTCTCAGAGATAAAATGGTCAACTGCATACCTCCAAGTATGAAAAGTGCAATAAGTGCTGGAATGGGAATGTTTATAGCTCTGATAGGCCTTCTAAATACAGGAATAATCAAAGCAGAAAACGGAACACTCCTTCTTGGGAATTTAAGTGCTCCGTCATCTTTTCTTTCTGTGCTAAGTCTTCTTATAACAGGATGCTTAATGGCATGGAAAGTTAAAGGTGCAATGCTTATAGGAATTGTAGTTACTACCCTCTTGGGCTTTCCTTTGGGCGTAACAAGTACACCAGAGTCAATGAGCATATCATTTGGTGCGCTTAAAGGTTTGTTTCTTTCTCTAGACTTTGGAGGCATTCTTTCTCTTGGAGTTTTACCTTTAGTCACAGCAATAATTACGTTCACAATGTGTCTTTGTTTTGACACAATTGGAGCTCTTATTTGCATTGCAGGAGCCGGAAATTTATTAAACGAAAAAGGAGAACTTGGCAGAAACAGCCTTGGAATGACTGCAGTTGCAATATCTTCTGCAATGGCTCCTTTCATTGGAGCTCCGGCCGTTGGGATTCCAGTAGAAGGTTCAACCGGAGTTGCAGATGGTGCAAAAACTGGCCTCTATACAGCAACAACAGGGGTTTTATTCCTTTTAGCCACACTTATATCTCCCATTGCATCAATAATACCAAGTGCAGCAACTTCTCCAGCACTTATTCTCATTGGAATGCTTATGATAGGAAATGCTACTAATATTTATTGGCACAAGATAGAAATAGCTCTTCCCTGCTTTCTTACAATGATTATGATTCCGTTTACATATTCGGTAGCAGATGGCATAGGAGTAGGCTTTATATCGTACACAGCTATTTCATTGGCAACAGGAAGGGGCAAGAAGGTTCCTCCAATCACTTGGGGGCTCTCAATAATGTTCATTGTCATGTACATACTATCAGCTCTATGAGAAAAACCCTATGGGGTCTGAGAAGAAAACAATCTAAAAAGAGGTTTAACATGAAAAAGATAGAGGAATTCTTTCACCTACAAGAGAAGGAAACCACATTAAAACGCGAGATTTTAGGAGGAATCACAACATTTCTCTCTTCTATGTACATTGTTGTGGTCATCCCCAACGTGCTCAAAAACATAGGAATGGATGAAAGTGCCGTCATGTGCGCCGTGTGCATAATATCGGGATTGGGAAGTATTCTATCTGGAATAGTATCGAATACTCCATTTGTTCTGGCCCCGGGTCTTGGATTAAACACCATATTCACGTACACAGTTTGTCAAGGATATGGCTTCATGTGGCAAGAGGCGCTAGCTCTTGTTTTCATATCAGGCGTGCTATATTTCTTGCTTTCAATCAGCCCTCTAAGAGAACGCATCACAGACGTTCTCCCCTTGCCATTCAAGTATGCAATTTGTGCTGGAGTGGGCCTTTTCATCACCCTCACAGGCCTTATCAATTCAGGCCTCATAACGGCAGAAAACAATCTTCTTGACATGGGTGCAATAATCTCACCAAGCCCTCTTTTGGCTCTTATAGGAATCTTTCTTACAGCAATATTATTAATAAAAAAAGTCCCCGGTGCCATCATAATTGGCATGATAATCACAGCCTTGGCCAGCATTCCACTAGGAATCACAACTGTCCCAGAAAGCTTTTTCTCCGGTTTTGACATCTCCAAAATTGCCTTCAATCTCAACTTTTCAGGCCTTCTTTCCCATGGATTTATCCCGATATTTTCTTCTCTGCTGTCCCTTGTCGTTTCTTCTTTTTTTGATTCAACTGGCACAATCCTTGGCGTTGGAACAGATGCAGGCCTCACTTCCAACACTGGAGATCTAGAGGGACAAGATAGGATCCTAATCTCAAACAGCATTGCCACAATTGGAGGTTCCCTCTTTGGAACTAGCAATCTTGTTGTCGTGGCAGAATCTGCCACCGGAATAAAAGAAGGATCAAGAAGTGGCTTATCTGCAGTAATTTCTGGCCTTCTATTTCTTTTTCTCTTACCTTTTGCTCCCGTTGCAAAACTGATATCTGGTGCAGCAATGACTGCCCCTCTTGTAATAGTTGGAATGTCAATGATGAGCGGAATTACTCAAATTACTTGGAAACATGTTGAAATTTCCCTTCCCTGCTTTTTGATAATTATGGGAACTCCATTTACTTTTAGTATAACCACCGGACTCATGCTGGGCGTCATCTCTTATGTAGTTGTAATGATATCCCGCAGAAGAGCCAAACTCGTAGACCCAGTACTTTATATTCTCGCTTTTGTTTTTATTGTAACACTACTGCTTGAAATGTAATGTCCCTTGGTGTGGACTCCTAGTTTAGCTGCTAGTTTGTATTCCTAATTTAGACAAAAAACCACCCTTTTTAGGGTCAAAATGTCTACATGTAGACATTTTGGGCCTTTTTTAGGTGGTTTTTGTCTATTTTTTTGAACTCACAGTTCCTTTCTCTTGGAGAATATACTTCTCATAAAGATCAGGCCGCAGTCTCTTTGTGTCTTTCAATGCCTCATTATGACGCCATTGCTCTATCTTTTGATGGTTGCCACTTAGAAGTATTTCTGGAACTTTCTCCCCTATATACTCAATAGGCTTTGTGTACTGGGGGTATTCAAGAAGTATATTCTCGTGACTTTCATCATTTGTTGCCCCTTCTCGGATAACGCTAGGGAGAAGTCTCACTATACTGTCAATAATGACTTCTGCTGCGGTTTCTCCTCCGCTGAGAACATAATCTCCAATAGAAATCATCCCATCAACGTGATTTTCAACTCGCCTGTCCACACCCTCGTAGTGACCGCAAATGAGAACAATATCATCTTCTTTTGCAAGTTCTCTTGCCCTCTTTTGACTGTAAACTACTCCCTTAGGCGAAAGAAGAATAATTCTGCTTTTTGCAGTTTTGTTTGCTTCTACTGCCTTCATTGTGGTATCAAAACGGAGAATCATACCGGTGCCTCCTCCACATGGAGAATCATCTATATGCCTAAAGGAGCCTCCTGCATAAGGCTTGATATCTACTATGTTAATAGTGACAATACCCCTTTTTACGGCTCTTTCAACAAGGGGCATTCTCATGAAAGAGTCAAAAACATTGGGAAATATTGTTAGTACCGTTATTTTCATAAGGTTAAAAATGAACAACCTCAGGTGCGCTTGTGAATGAATAGAAGATTGCAGTTGCGTTTTTGAAGTAGAAGACCTCTGTGTTGCCGTCATCTGGGTCGTACATTGACTTCAAAGATGGGTAGGCTTCAAGCATTGAAACACGGGCCTCGCGTCTGTCATCTTCAAAGAGCTGTCCAGAAATGCGAATCCACTGGCCGTTCATAAATGCGCAAATTTCTGCCTTAGGATTGAGATGGAGTTGTTTAGATACGTCTTTCTTTTTTCCTGTCTGGATATAGAGTTTATCCTCAAAAATGTGGGCAGTTCCAAAAGGGCGTACTCTTGGTTGGTCGCCTTCAACTGTTGCAAGATAGTAAGTTTCTGCATCCTTCAGAAATTGTTCAACTCTTTTAATGTTTTTATTGTTTTCCATAGTTACCTCTCTTTATGTAATGGCTCTTTATGTGATGCTATTCTACCACTTTTTTTACTACTTTACATGGGCAAAAGATTGAAACAGGCAATAGATTGAAACAGGCAAGAGATAAAACCTCTCATCCTTAGGTGTCCTAATTCATGTATCAATATCTATTTCAATAACCGTTACAATGTCAGTTCAGATATCTTAGTTAGATACATATAGATATATACTGCTTCATGCTACATCTATTTATTGCTATTTTTAATAGACCTGTGATATTCTCAAACCAAAGACTTGATAAGTCGTCCGTCCGTATAAGCCGACGCGCAAACCGGAAGCAAGTGCGCCACTGTGGGCGGGAAAATAACTAAAAAGAGGTATAGTTATGTTTTTCCAAATTTACGGTGAAACCGCAATGTACCAGCTTCTAGGTTTTCTGCTGGTATTTACCGGACTTGTGCTCGCAAATGAATTTGCCCGTAGAACTAAAATTGGTGGTTTTACATGCTTTATTGCACTACCTGCTGCACTTACAGTGTACTTCATTGTCATTGCCATTGGAGCAAGCAAAGGTGCAGAATGGGCACTGAACAACCAGACATACACCAACATGAACAGCTGGTTCCACTATGCTAAGCTATATGCCGCCACAACAGGTTGTATTGGCTTTATGATGCTTAAATATAAGTGGAGCATTGGCAAAACAAATTGGTTCAAAGCATTCCCATTTGTCATTGTTGCTATTAACATTCTTATTGCTGTTGCTAGTGATTTTGAATCTGGAATCAAAGGTGCTATTGCATTTAAAGAGTTTGGCGACCGCTGGTGGTTGTCATCTGAAAATGTTTGGCTTTATGGTGGCTGGTGGAACTGGCTCAATGGTATTGCCGGAATTATCAACATTTTCTGTATGACTGCATGGTGGGGAATCTACTCCTCCAAAGACCAAAAAGATATGCTTTGGCCAGATATGACTTGGTGCTACATTCTTGCTTACGATTTGTGGAACTTTGAATACACATACAACTGTCTGCCAACTCATGCATGGTACTGTGGCCTTGCACTCTTACTTGCACCAACCTTTGCAAACCACTTCTGGAACAAGGGCGGTTGGATTCAGAACCGTGCTAATACATTGGCTTTGTGGTGCATGTTTGCACAAGTCTTCCCATTGTTCCAAGACGACAGTGTATTCACAGTCATTCCATCACTGTACACAGACGGTGTCATGGATGCCACAGTCCGTCCAACTTCTGCAGATCCAAGAATGCAGGGAATCATTGCTGTTATTGCTCTAGTAGCCAATGTGCTCATCCTTGCTGCCATCATTAAGCGTGCTAAGGTTCAGAAGAAGAACCCGTACAAGCAGGAAATCTTCACAGACCAGCGCGACTTCCAAGAAGCAATGAGCAGAGCTTAAGCCTATTGCTTAAAGGTTTTTGCAAATTTGCAAAAACCTCTTTAAGATTGCATAAAAGCATACAAATCC
Organism: Phocaeicola massiliensis; assembly: GCA_963615565.1. GTDB lineage: Bacteria > Spirochaetota > Spirochaetia > Sphaerochaetales > Sphaerochaetaceae > UBA9732. The sequence continues at coordinate 22,595 of CAVEGR010000095.1, forward strand.
CCTTGAAACAAGAAAAATTTCAAGGGGATTTTTTTCAACTTTTAGTATTATTTGTAGTATTATTATGATGATAAGGATGAATAATAGAGGTTTAAAATGGCAAGACAAGACAATGTAGAAGTTTTTCAAAAAACAAAACAAATGTATGAAACAGAACCCGTGCTCATGGAAGCTGTAAAGAAATCTATTGCAAAACAGAAGCTCTATATCACCCCGCCAGAAACAGAAGTAGAAACAGAAGAAGAAAGAGAGGCAAAGACAGGAGAGACAAATACAAACATTGTTGTATCTTCCAAAAGAACACTGGAGGCCGCTTCCCATTATACAGGCAAAACAGCTGTACTTAATTTTGCATCTGCAAAGTACCCTGGCGGAGGCGTAGAAGGCGGAGCCAATGCACAGGAGGAGGCATTGTGCAGGATTTCTACTTTGTATCCTTGCCTTTGCGACAGCGGCGTGTGGAATGATTTCTATCAATTTCACAGAAAGCAACACAATCCTCTGTATTCAGACAGACTAATTTACACCCCGGATGTTGTGGTCTTTAGAAAGGACGATACCTTTATGAACGTTCTCCCAAAGGGCCTCTGGTGGAAGGTAGATGTCATCACCTGCGCGGCTCCCAACAAGAGCATGATGCAAGAAAATGTCAATTTAGCACCAGAGTTCATAAGCCGATTCAAAGCAATATTGGCTGCAGCAAAAGCAAATAAAGCCGATAATATCGTTCTTGGAGCTTTTGGGTGTGGTGTATTTGCAAACAATCCTTATGTAGTTGCAAACTCAGCAAAAGAAGCTCTAAAAGAGTTTTCTTTCAAAAATGTAGAGTTTGCAGTCTATTGCTCCAAATGGGATAGAGCCAACTTTGAAGCGTTCTCCAGCGTGTTTGCTAAAAACCGCTAGAGACACCACTTTTGAAAAAAGCACACTTATGAATTATACTAAGGTAGTTATGTCCAAAGGAGGTATGTAGTATGGGAAGATTTGTTAATCCTGATAGTTCAACATTTAGTGAAGCAGTGAATGCTGAAATATATGTTGATAAAAGCGGACTTATCAGTTACTTGAACAAAGTTATGTGTACTCCACAAAAGTATATCTGCAACAGCCGTCCTCGCAGATTTGGAAAATCAACAACAGCAAACATGCTTGCTGCCTATTATTCAAAAGGTTCTGATGCAAAAGAGATGTTCTCCAAACTTGAAATCTCATCTTCTCCTAACTGGGAAAAGAATCTCAATAAATATGATGTGATTCATGTAGATATTCAATGGTGCATAAACCCTGCTGGAGGAATAGAAAGTGTAACTTCTTATATTGAAAAAGCAATAATAGAAGAATTGAAAGAATTTTATCCAAAATTAATCAATAATGAGGATAAATCATTACCCTCAGTATTAGCCCAAATTAATAATAAAACAAAAAATCAATTTGTCATCATCATAGATGAATGGGATGTACTCATCCGTGACGATGCAAAAAACAAGAAAGTACAAGAAGAATACATATCATTTCTAAGAGGATTGTTTAAGGGTGTTGAGCCCACTAGATATATAGCACTTGCCTACATGACAGGCATTCTTCCAATCAAGAGAGAGAAGACACAATCTGCACTGAATAATTTTGATGAATACACAATACTAGATGCAGGTCCTTTTGCAAGATATGTGGGCTTTACAGAAGAAGAAGTTAAGACTCTATGCAAAAAGTACAATATGAATTTTGCAGAAGTAAAGAGATGGTATGACGGCTATCTCCTTGACGACTACCATGTTTACAATCCAAAAGCTGTAGTCTCTGTCATGCTTAGCAGAAAATTCAAAAGCTATTGGTCAAATACTGCAAATTATGATCTCATTGTTCCTTTAATAAACATGAACTATAACGGTCTGAAGACAGACATAATAACAATGCTTTCAGGCAGTGAAGTTAAAGTTGATGTGGGCACATTCAAGAATGATACAGTAAGTTTTGCATCAAAAGACGACGTCATTACGTATCTCATCCACCTTGGTTATCTTGCATATAACGAGAAAAAGAAAACGGCGTTCCTCCCAAATGAAGAGATAAGAGAAGAAATGGCTTATGCAGTCAAGAAAAAGACTTGGAAAGAAATGATTTCATTTACAGAAAAATCAAATGCAATCCTTGAGGCAGTTCTATCGGATAATGAAAATGCCGTTGCCAGCGGAATAGAGAAGATACACGATAATTATATTCCTTCTCTGCAGTACAACAATGAAAATGCCCTTTCCTCTGTTATCACTCTTGCGTTTCTTAGTTCAATGGAATTCTATTCTAGGCCACTTAGAGAGCTCCCATCAGGTAAAGGATTCTCTGACATTATATACCTTCCTAAACCTGAATACATGGATGAATATCCCGCACTTTTAATAGAGCTCAAGTGGAACAAAGATGCTAAAACGGCCATTGACCAAATAAAAGAGAAGAATTATCCAGAATCTATCAAAGAATACACAAGCAACATCCTGCTTGTAGGTATCAACTATGACAAAACAACTAAAAAACACGAGTGCATAATTGAAAAACTCTAAAATCGTAGGGATTGAACTATCCCAAATTTTGGAAACCTTTGAGACTTTTACAAAAAAATTGCCATCATGAATTTGGCCTTTGTTAAAGAAGATACAATTCGCGATAAGATTTAATTTATCTAGAACTTTAGGTTTCGTTTAACAGGGAAAGAACTTAATTATTTAGTGAGGTCAAAAAATTTGACCTCACGAGAAGATGGCTTATATAAAGGACAATCTGGAGGTTCTAATGGAAGACTCAGGGTATGCCTCATTTCAGCTTGCCGAAAAACTACATGTCAGCAGAGTGTCTATAACAAAGTACCTAAAAACACTAAAGGAAAAGGGCCTCGTTGAACGTGTTGGTTCAGACCGCAGTGGATACTGGAAAATAAACTAGAAATATCTAAATGAGAGCTGAGAGAGGGCTTGAAGAGCAAGAATAAAGCGGATACCTCTACTACGTGCAGCTGTAAGCTTATTGGCCCAACAAGAGCCTACAAATGAACCAAACTCATCTAAAATGAAGTCAACCTTTATTGGTAGGACATTGTTTTCTCGTGAGTCTGCATAGTTTACAAGCTCACTATAAAGCACAACCTACATTTTTGACGGCCTTTTTTCTACATTTTTATTGTGCCATGTACAAATTACATTCTTTCTCTAGAAAATCTTTTGCTCTCATCCATAATAATTCTTGTTTTGGATTCCATTTTGAATTTCCTGAATCATAACAATATTCACTATAGATATTTTGTAATTCTGTAGTGGAAACATCTAGCAACTTGCTAAATGCTTCGTTGTAAGCAGCATCATGCCAAGCAATACATTTATAAGCTACAATTACTTGAAAAACACAAGATGCCAAATTGCAATAATCATTGGTAATTGAGTTATTTTTAAAATATGTTTTAAACGTAGCAAGAACATTTTCATACTTCATTTCATGATCATTGCACAAACTTTGTACCATGCTTTCTGTGAAAGGAATTACAATACGACTTTTAGAATCAAACATATTGGTTAATTCATTTGCAACAAGTTTACCAAAGCAATCAAGAAGTTCATATTTGCACAAAGAAGTATACATGCCCTATTTACTTCTATCTTTTCATAAAAAATCACCTAAACCCATCAATGTGCAACATCTCCTTTTGAATCTTTGGAATAAGAAACAGCATACACCCCTTTGCCACCACAGCTTTCGTAAACGTCTTCTGTGAAGAGGTCCATGAACTCGTGCTTGATTTCTTTGTTTTCTAAAAGAAGCGAGTAGAAATCTCTGTTTTGCTCAAGGCCGTCAAGGAGAACCTCATCAATCTTGTCATTGTAAGTAAATGCAAAATCATTGAGAGTATTTGTTTTTGCACTTCGTTTCAAGTCCTCATTCTTTTTCATCATTTCTTTAATTTGGATAATGGTTGCATAAGCCACATCTTCATCAAAGGCCTTACCCGTTTTACTATTAATCTCTGCAATAATTTCAGAAAGCCTAGCCCTCTTTTCTGGAGCAAAATTTACTTTGTCTGCATTTGAAAGCTTAACATTGGGGTCAGCAACAAGGTGTGATTTTTTATGCTCTTCTTTTTTCTTTTGCATAAAATCTTCAGCCTTAATCTTGTCAGAGATATCTATTCCCTGTCCCGGCTGGTCTTCATCCAACAACGTCTTCAAGTAACCAAGGAATATATACATCTTATGAAGTGTTCTGTCATTGAGACTTGTAACTTGTATCAAGAACTCATAACAGCGAATGAAAGCTCTAACATCTTTCTTAATTTCCTTTGGCCTTAAAGGGTCATACTTTGCACAATCTCTGATATCACGGGCAGCTTTCTGCAACAGGCCTATCATCTTCTTTTTTTGGGCCGATGTTTGTTGTTCGCTAAAGCGTAAATTTACAAACTCTTCAACATCATAGTCATAGAACACTTTGTAGCCTAGAAGTCTATCATAGATAGCATAACAAGAAGCTGGCGTTACATTATTATTAAGAGTTGTGCATGTATAATAAGGAGCAAAAGCCTTAGTGATATCACCATAATCATTTGCAAAATCAAGAATGAAAGTTTTCTTGTCAAATGGCGGATAAATACGGTTAAGCCTAGACAATGTTTGCACTACAGACACATCATGAAGTTTTTTGAGAATATACATTGCACACAGCTTCTTTTGGTCAAAGCCCGTTTGATACTTGTCTGCAACAATCAACACTTGATATTGGTCTTTGTCAAATTCATCCCTGAGCTTTGCTTCAGAAAAGCCGTTCATTGTAGACTCTTTATACTCAGTACCATCTACAACTACTTTGCCAGAGAATGCAACAATAGCATGAATATCACTATAACCCTTACGAGTAATGTAATCTTCAAATGCTTTTCTGTATTTAACAGCACCGGCTCTGGATTCTGTAACAACCATAGCTTTTGCTTGTCCATTAAGCTCAGCCATAACAGTTGTTCTAAAGTGCTCAATAATAATTTCAACACGCTGTGTTATATTCTCATCCATAAGCTCTACAAATCTAGCTATTTGTCGTTTGGCCTCACTTGTCTTAAAACTGGGATCTTCTTCTATTGTTTTATTAAGCTTGTAGAAAGTCTCATATGTTACATAATTTTGCAAAACATCAAGAATAAAGCCTTCCTCTATAGCTTGCTTCATGCTGTAAATATGAAATGCTTGTTTTTGTCCATGCTCATTTGTTGTTCCAAAAAGCTGTAAGGTTGTGGCCTTTGGTGTAGCTGTAAATGCAAACATTGAAACATTTGGCTGTTTTCCTGTAAGAAGTATCTTTTTATCAATGATGTCATCAACTGAATAAGATTCAATGCTATTATCACTACCAAGTGTTTGTGTAATGGCCACCATGTTTTTACCAGCTGTTGAGCTGTGAGCTTCATCTATTATTACAGCAAAGTGCTTGTTTTTCATTGTAGATATTGAATCTACAATATAAGGAAACTTTTGAATGGTTGTAACAATAATCTTAACATCACTTTCAAGTGCATCTTTTAAGTCGGTAGATGAGCACTTACTGTCTAAGGTTCTTACTCTACCCTGTTTGTGTTCAAGCATGTTTATTGCATCTTGTAGTTGTCTATCTACAATTACGCGGTCTGTGCAAATTACTACGCTATCAAAGATGTTTTTATCATTGTTGTCATACAAAGATGCAAGGCGGTAACTCAGCCACGCTATTTCATTTGTCTTGCCAGAGCCTGCCGAATGTTGGAGAAGATAATTGCATGTTGTGTGGTTTTCTTTGACATCAACAAGTAATTTTCTTACAACATCAAGCTGATGGTATCTAGGAAAGATAATAGTTTCTGTTACTTTTTCTTTTTTTGTAGTTGGATCTTCTTTCTTTGAGACCTCAATGAACATAAACTTGCGAATAATTTCAAGTATGCTGTCTTTTGTGAGTATGTCATCCCACATATAGTGAACGCTATAATCGGCTTCTAAAATTGGATTGCCTTCTCCTGCGTTTACACCTTCTCCACAGCCTTGGTTGAAAGGTAGAAAGTTGGTGTTCTTTTCATCAAGTTTTGTTGTCATGTAAACTCGGGAAAGGTCCATTGCAAAACAAACAAGAACTCCGCTTTTCCATCTAAAAAGACGTGTTTTAGGATTACGTTCCTCTTTCCATTGTCTAATAGCATTCCCATAATTTTGGCCGGCTAGTTCACATTTAAGCTCAAATGCCATAATAGCAATACCATTGAGAAATATCACAAGATCAACTCTTTCATCTCCGCTTGCCTAAACTTCTTGAGAAACAGTGAAGATGTTTTCTTTGTACAATTTTACAGTCTCTTTATTTAAGTTTGAGGCCGGTTTGTCATAGACAAGATCTAAGTGTGTATAAGATATGTCAATGCCGTGTTTTAGAATATCAAGACGGCTACTGTTTTTAGTAGTCTCTGTATTGTTTATTGTGTTAATGATTACTTTTTCAGTGTTGTTCTTATGTATCTTTCTTAGAGTTTCAAGCTTTTCTGGTTGAGTTTTTTCAAGAAATCTCATTAATGCATTGGCATTTATGGCATAAAGTCTATCAAATTCCTTGTACGAACGTTCCTCATATCCATTGTTCTCTACGAGCTTGGAGATAATATAATTCTGGTAATCTTTCTCCGTTAAAATATCATTCATACAGCCGGAACCTCCTTCTTTCCTGTAACATACTCATAGATGAGAGATTTCTTGTACTCCGTAAGCTTATCTATCTGCTGTTGCTTGTATGAGATAACAGAATCTATTTCCATACATTTTGAATCTAAAAAATCAACTATCAAAGCTTGTTCCCTTTTATTTGTCTGTGGCAAATAAAAACGATAATAAGTTGTTTGAGTCATGCTAGGAAGGGCTGTTTGCGTTGAAAAGTTCTCATAATCAAAGCAACACGCAACATAATAAAATAGTTTAAAATTATAATTTCCTTTAGAAACTGTATTAAAAGCTGTATCAACGTTCCAATATTTGTCACTTATCCATTGAGGAATATTAACAGTACCTTTTCTCCCAAGAAGTACTGTAGGTCCTTCTTTATACTCTTTGCAAGTTTTAAAGCTTTTTGAACCACTTCCATATACAGGAATATCACCTTCTTGACTAAGTGGGTCTGACCCGTTTTCAATTTTGAAACAAGATTTCAAAGGAATCAAAGACCACTTTTTAGGCATTTTTCCTATCCAAATTATCCCGCTGTCTTTCATCTCTGCGTTGGGGTCTAGGCCTTTTGTTACTGCCTCATAGATGACAGACTTGCGGTACTCCTTCAAGAGCTCAATCTCCCTTGTAATATCAGATACAAGAGATTCAATTTCCGAGCATTTGGAGTCAAGGAAGTTTGCAATTCTTTTTTGTTCTAAAATTGGCGGTGTTGGAATTAAAATCTTCTTCATATCTTGCCAATTTGTTGTCCATAAATCATCTACAATGCCGTGTCCCCATTTGTAAAACTCATCAGCAAATTCATTGGTATGAAAGAGCCAACCATAATATCTTGGATTCATGTTTTCCATAGGAGCAAGAACTGTATTAATTAAAGATACAGAACCGTCTAATTCAGAAATACCACAAGAACCTCTTCTATCTGAACGGCTATTTATCGCGAAATCGCCTTTTCTGACAAGCTTTCTATCATCGTGAGCATTAGTTTTTGCTGCAGTCTCGAGTTGAGGTAAAATTCCTTCCTTGGTAACTGAAAGAGGCATATAATCCTTATCACTGACTTTGGTATTCCTTGGAGAATAAAGTCCATAGATTTTCCCCACTTTCCAATTTACTGGAATATTCTTCAGCCATGCTGCACCACTATCTTTCATCTCTCTTGCCATCATTTACCTCCAAGAAGCCTGGACATTCGTTCAGAGATGGAGGCGTCAATTTTTATGATTTCCTCTAAGAGATCATCACTCGGGGTGGGGGCCTGGTACTTGTAGAAGTAGCGGGTGAAAGGAATTTCTGCACCAATCTTGTCTTCAAAGAAGGCTTTGGCATCAGGGACGTGCGGAAGAACTTCACGCTTCATGTAGTCATCTATATCTTCATCCCACTTTACTATTTCTGTGTCTTTTGTGTCCTTGTCATAGATCATATTGCCTTTCTTATCTTTTTGAATTTGGGCTGTTTTATCCATTTCAGAAAGGCCGTCAGCAATCTTTTCAAGCAGTTTCTTATCTATGCTTACATCTTTGAGTACAGTCTTAAGAACAGGCTCAAAAACTGATGGAGAAAGATATTTTTTATCACTTATATTTTCTTTTAGTGCATCAAGGATTGCATCATAAGTTATCTTATTTTCTTTATACACTTTGAGCTTTGCTTGCTCTTTTGCTGTAATGTTTGTTCCTTTGTCTACCAATTCTTGAACTTTTTTCTCATCCCACAGAGAAGATAGAACATTGTTTTGTATTAAGTTTTCAATACTTGCATTTGTTATAGAGTAACTGCGCTGTAATGGTTGCATTACAGTGTATTCACGGTAGATGAACTCTGTATTCTTATAGATTTTGCAGTATTCATTTTCTTCAAAGTTTGTGTATAACGTAGTAATTTTTGCTCTGTCTTCCGGCAAAAATTCGTTTTTCTTGTTGCCAAGAGGTTTTCTTAGTTTGTGATAAATATTTGAAGCATCTATGAGCTGAATATAACCTTTCCTTTCTGGGCGTTTATTCTTAGAAAGAAGCCAAATATATGTAGAAATTCCTGTGTTGTAGAAAAGATCTGTTGGCATTTGTATTATTGCTTCAATTAAGTCACTTTCTAAGAGCCATCTTCTTATTTGGGATTCTCCAGAGGTTGTGCCTCCTGTAAAAAGAGGAGATCCATTTTCAATGATTGCAGCTCTTCCTAGTTTGTCATCCATTTTCTTGACAGCAGATTGTAAAAAGAGCATTTGACCGTCTCCTGTTCCGGGAAGTCCTGCGCCCCAACGGCCATCAAAGCCTTTCTCATACTCTTTTCTGACAGCCTCTTCTTGTCCAACCTTGGCATCTTTTCCTCCCCATGGGGTTCCAAATGGAGGATTTTCAATCACAAATCTTGTTTTAGTACCACTAAAAGGGTCTTCTTTGAAGGTATCGGCATTGACAAAATTATCGGCATTCTGGCCTTTGATGAGCATTTCCGCAAGTCCAATTGCATGTGTTTGTGGCATGACCTCAACACCATAAAGGCGTACGTCGCACGTTGGGTTGTAGTGTTTGAGATAGCTGTACGCGGTAGAGAGCATCCCGCCCGTTCCACAGGCTTGGTCGCAAATTGTGATGACTTTGCTGTCGTCAAATATGTCGTTTGCGCCTTCTGCTACAAGAAGAGATACCATTGTCTTGATGATGTCGCGTCCTGTGTAATACTGTCCAGCGTCTATGTTCTGATAAAACCTGCCAATTAAGTTTTCAAATATGTATCCCATTTTTATGGAGTCAAATTTTTCTGGGTGTAAATCAACTGTGGAAAATGCTTCAATGACAGAGTACAAGCAGCCGTCTTTTTCCATTTTTTCTGCGTGTTTGTTAAGCTCTAGGTTGCCAAATATTGTTCTTACGTTATCAGAAAAACCATCTATGTAAGATTTGAAGTTTGCAAGCAAGTTTTCTTCGTCATTTTTGATTTCTTTTAGTGTAAATGAAGATGTGTTGTAAAACTGAAATCCAGAGAGTTTACACAATGCTTTTACTGGATATGTGGGGTCTTCTTTGAATTTTTGAACAACCTTCTCTTTTGTTTTTTCAAGTGTGCATTCAAAGCGCCTTAATATTGTCATTGGGATTATAACATCTCCATAATGGTCTGGCATAAAAGAATTTCTTATTTTATTTGCAATTGACCATATCATATTGGCTTCTTGCGTTATGTCTACAGGTGTCTCGTCCCATGTGAAGTCTATTGTGTTATTGCTCATATAATTAGTTTTTCCTCAGATTGTTTCCTTAAATAAAGTTGATTTTCATTATACCTTATATTCGTCAAAGTAGAAATAAATTGTTTTTAGTGGTTTTGCAAAAACCTCATTAGTTTAGCTTTTAAGATTTACGGTAGAGTAATGGGAAAAATAGAATAAAAAAGGTTCAGTGTAAAAAACACTTCTTTTTTTATCACTGCAAATGTTATTGTTAAAGGACGGCTAAAGGGACGGCTAATACCAAGTTAAATACATAGGAGTAAAAAATGGCATTACCTATAAGCATAACAGAGTTGATTGAAAACCGCATTGTAGAGAATACTCGTTTGTAATACAAAACAGACTGGAATCCAGAACCAATCATCCATTCAATTACAGCATTTGCCAACGACATAGATAATCTTGGGGGAGGATATATTGTTATAGGCATTAAAGAAGAAAATGGAATGCCTGTGCTTCCAATCAGTGGGATTAGTAAAAGCTCTATTGATGCAATACAAAAGGATTTACTCAATAAATGCAATTTAATTGAACCAAGATACCTTCCTATTGTAGAAGCAACCATTTACGATAAAAAAAAATATAATTGTCATATGGGTTCCAGGAGGAGATGATCGTCCTTATAAATGTCCAGTAAAAATAAACTTTGAAGGGTCCTCACAAAAGAGTGAAAAATCATATTATATCCGTAAGATGTCAAACACAATCCGTGCCAATACAAGAGAAGAACGTGAATTGATTAGCCTTACTAGAGATATTCCTTTTGATGACAGAATCAACCCACACGCGAGTGTAGAAGATTTGAGATCTAGTCTTATTAGTGAATTCTTGCATTCTGTAGGTAGCGAGTTATATTTAAGTTCCCTTACACGCCCTGTAAATGCTATTGCCACAGACATGAGACTTGTTAGAGGCCCTTCTGAATATCGCAAGCCTGTAAATGTAGGATTAATGTTCTTCAACGAACACCCTGACAACTTTTTTCCATACTCACTGTTTGAGCCCGGAATTTTCAACCATTTTGGGCTCATTTAAATCAACCAATCTTAGCTCA
>CAVEGR010000096.1:0-13037 GCA_963615565.1 Phocaeicola massiliensis
CTTAAGGATTGTGGGAAAACCTACTATGCACAAAAATTCTCTCAAGAAACCCTAATTCCTTGGTTTGATAGTGATGCTGAAATATTGAGACTCAATGGTTGTTATAGCTCATGTAGAGAACTTTATAAGCAAGTAGGAGAAACTGTTTTTAGAGAGAAAGAAAGGCAGGCAATAGAAAGCTTAGTTCAAAGTCTTGAACATAAAAAAGGAAATGCAATTGTCTCACTGGGAGGTGGAGTTTGCAATGCAAACAATAGCCTAGAATACGTCAAAGAGCATGGAATTATAGTGTATATTAAAGAATTAGAGCATGTTTTATATAACAGAATGGAAAAGGAAGGCCTTCCTCCATATCTTAAAACCAACCCAATTGAAGCATTTCATGAGCTTTATGTAAAAAGAGATAAAGTCTATTCTTGTTTTGCCAATTATGTGGTAGAATTGTACAATTGGTCTGAGAATGAAGTGCTAAACAAATTAAAAGTAATTTTTGAAGAACTCCATTAGGCCATTGAGGTTGCAAAAACCCACAGGAGGATTTTGTGTCTAACACTTTTGGCTCTATCTTAAAGATTACAACATTTGGAGAATCTCATGGCCACATGATTGGTGTAGTAATTGATGGATTAGAAAGTGGTTTTGAATTGAACCTTAATGCCATTGAAAAAGAAATGGAAAGAAGAAGACCAAATGCAGGCAATTTCTCAAGTAGCAGAAATGAAAGAGATCAAATAGAAATTGTCAGTGGTATTTTTGAAGGAAAAACAACCGGAACACCAATTACAATTCTAATAAAAAACCAAGACGCAAAACCAAACAATTATGAAAAACTTAAAGATGTATACAGACCTGGACATGCAGATGAAACCTATCAAGCACGGTATGGAATACGAGACTATAGAGGTGGTGGCAGAGCTAGCGGCAGAGAAACAGTAGCCCGTGTTGCAGCAGGTGCATTAGCCAAGCAAATTCTTGCAAAACAAGGAATAACTATTATATCTAAAATTCATTCTATTGGTGGAAAGACTGAGAACTTTGAGCAAATACTACAACAAGCAAAAACCAATAATGACAGTGTTGGTGGAACCATTGACTGTATAGCAACAGGGGTTCCAATGGGTATTGGAGAACCTGTTTTTGACAAACTTGATGCTTGCATTGCTCATGCTGTTATGTCTATTGGTGCAGTAAAAGGAATTGAATTTGGCTCTGGTTTTAGCTGTGAAAATCTTCCTGGGAGTGAAAATAACAAAGCACAACACTCTGGAGGTGTTCTTGGAGGAATTTCAGACGGAACTGAAATTAAGTTTAGAGTTGCTGTTAAACCTACTCCGTCTATTGTAAAACAACAAACAATGAAAACTGTTGACGGTCAAGTTGTAGAAATGTCTATTGATGGCCGCCATGATACCTGTATTTGTCTAAGAATAGGTCCAGTAATTGAAGCTATGACAGCTCTTGTGATTTTAGATCAAATATACTTAAGAGATGCTAGATTGGGAGGTAAAAATGTCTGAAATAAAGACTCAAGATTTACCTCTTATTGTTCAAAGTGACAGGACAATTCTCTTAGATGTTCACTCCCCTTATGCAGCTCAATGCAGAGATGAGATCATGCCTTTTGCAGAGCTAATTAAAGCCCCAGAGCACATTCACACTTATTCTATATCTGCAATATCATTGTGGAATGCAAAAAGTGCAGGTCTTAATACTGATGAAATTCTTCAACGTCTAGATAAATGGTCCAAGTTTCCTATTCCACAACCGGTTGAAAGCTATATTCAGGACGTATCATCTAGATTTGGAAAGCTAGTTTTGGAACCGTATACTGAGCAAAGTTTTATTTTAAAAATATCGGATTTATTTATTGCAAAAGCAATTGCTGCCAATCAGAAGCTTTCAAAGCTCCTGCGTCCAGTTGCCTTGCAGGATGAAAGCCAAGTTAGCGCATTTGAGATAAAACAGTATGAACGTGGAGATGTCAAACTTGCATTGATAAAGCTTGGGTATCCAGTTGATGACCGCGTGCCGCTGGTGAAATCTGAGCATATTTCTATTGAGATGAATTGTGCTTTACGTGATTATCAAACTGAAGCGGTGCAATCTCTTTTAGGAGATCTTGGACCGGGTACCGGCTATGGTACAATTGTGATGCCTTGTGGAAGTGGAAAAACAGTTGTGGGCATTAAAATAATGTCAGAACTTCAAACTCGTACGCTAATACTCTGTCCAAATGTGGTTGCTGTACACCAGTGGATTGCAGAGATTAAGGCAAAAACAAATATTTCTGAAGATTTAATTGGCGAGTACTCTGGCGAGAAAAAAGAACTGAGGCCAATTACAGTATGTACTTATCAAGTATTGACTTACAGAGCAAATAAGGATTCAGATTTTGAGCACATGAAAGTTATCAAAACAGGAAACTGGGGCCTTGTGATTTATGATGAGGTTCACATGCTTCCTGCTCCTGTATTTAAAATTACTGCCGAATTGCAATCCGTATACAGAACAGGCCTTACTGCAACGCTCATTAGAGAAGACGGAAAGGAGGAAGATGTCTTCAGCCTAGTTGGACCTAAACGCTTTGATATTCCATGGACAGACTTAGCCCAAAAGGGATGGATTGCAAGTGCCTACTGTGTGGAAATTCGCATACCTTTGGCTGCAGATTTAGCTTTGCCATATGCTATTGCAAATAGACGAGACAAATACAAGATTGCAAGTAACAATAAAGACAAAGAAGCGGTTGTAAAGAACCTTCTTCTTAAGCACGCAGGAGAAAGTATTCTTATTATTGGCCAATATCTTGATCAATTAAAAGAACTTCAAAAAGATCTTGGATTTCCGCTGATAACTGGAAGTACATCAAATTCTAAGCGAGATGAACTTTATCAACGTTTTAAAGACGGACTTGAAAAGGTTCTTATTGTCTCTAAAGTTGCAAATTTTGCAATTGATCTTCCAGATGCTTCTGTTGCAATACAAATTTCAGGAACATTTGGCTCAAGACAAGAAGAAGCCCAAAGGCTTGGCAGAATTCTCAGACCAAAACGCAATCCATGTTATTTTTACTCAATAATTACAAAATACACTGTTGAAGAAGAGTTTTCAGCAAATAGACAGAAATTCCTTGTTGAGCAAGGCTATAAATACATAGTAGAGGTTTCTGAGTAAACCCAGCAGAGGAAATTTAATGGCGCAATCCAATTTGCAAACTGATTCTAACAAGAATAAGCTCTTTTTGAATTATCTCTCTTCTTTGAATGAAGATTACTATTATTTTATAGCTTCTAATATCTTAGGAAAGATTCCTTCTCCTTTTAATAAACAAGCTTTAAACAACAGTATACTTTCGTTCTTTTTAAATCCTGACAACCTAAAAGCTCAAATCTGTTCAATGGAAGAAAAAGAAAAACAAATACTAGCTATGGCATACATTCTAAAAGGAGTTGAAGAGCCCCAAATTCTAGCCTTTTTTCCAGAGCTCCCTTATTACATACTCTCACTAAAATTAGAAAATCTCTGCGATAGACTTCTTTTATTCAAAAATAAGAAAAACTATGTAATAAATCCTCTTTTAGAATCTTACATTAAGAACTTTATAGCACCTTCAATTGAGAAAAGAGAGAAAAAAGAAAATGTTCCTTTTGCTGATGGCAATATTGTAAGAGCAGTTTTTAACCTCTTAATTAATGGTTCAGTGCCTCAAAGAGAAGCAAACATACATCATTTTATTAAATCTGGACGCCTTAAGTTAATTTTTCCTAGATTTGAAGAAAGCCAAATTATTCGCATTTTTGATATTTATAAAAATCTTGCGCTTAAGACAAACACTATTGAAAGAAACACAGAACATCCTGCTATACATTTAGGTAACTGCAGAAAGCTTTTAGAACAGAATAACTTTAATCTAAACCTTTTGGCCATTGAAGTTAAATACGGAGAAGATTCTGCTCTTGCGTGTTATAAAGCTTTAATGGTGCTTAGAGCTATTCCAACTACTACATTAAACTTCAGTAAACTCATCAATTCCTTTAATCCAACTATAAATGCATTAGAACTGATTGAAGATTTAAAAGCTTTGGGAATGGTCTATATTGACAATAATACTGTATTTTTTAATGAAGCATTGTTAAATCAGGACATTGAAAGGTCTAAGCTTACCATAAACACAGATCTTACTGTTTCCTATTATGGAAGCCCTAAAGCCACAGACATTCTCTTTCTTTTTGCCAATATACAAACCTGCGACAATCTTGTGGTGTACTCCATCACAAAAGATAGTTTCATAAGAGCTTTAGACATAGGCCTTAGCAAGAAAACAATAGAAGATTACCTAAATAGCGAGCTTGTAAATTCATATATAGAGCAGTGGGAGAAATCTGTCTCTAGAATAAAACTTTATGATGGAATTGTTCTAAAGTGCACTGACGAGCTTGCAGTAATTGTCAAAGGAATTCCGGAAATCTCGGATCATATAATAAAAGAATTTTCAGACAATTTATTCCTAATGCGTCGTAACACATTAAATTCTTGGAGTAAAAATCTTGCAAATGCAATAGACCTAGAATCTCTTCCATCTCCCATTACAGAACAGCTTACAGAATCTCAGGATGATTTTATTGCTCATCATAATTACAGTACACAATTTGATACATTTCAGAAGAAAACAGAAGAAACTACTATTCCTAACAACCTTCCTGACTGGTCTAAGCTTGAAGAAGAGCTTATCTCATATGCAAATGAAAATGATTGCCTAAGTTCAGAACTTGAAGAGTTAATAAAATCAAAGTTAATAGTCTCTAAGAGCCAAATTAGCAAAGAATACAAGTATTCAAAATTGCCTTCTGCAAGTGGTTTTGATTACAATGCAAAGCTTTCTTTGATAAAAAAAGCCTCAGGATCCAAGCCACGCATTTTAAGACTAGAACTTACAAATGAAAATCTTGTTGTTCTTCCTCTTGAATTGGTCAAAAATGAAAATAGCAAAGCAATTCTAAAAGCAAAAATAATTCCAACAGGAGAAGAACGCAACATTCCTGTAGGCTCTATCTTCAAAGTTTCAGAAACACGTTGCTTTTAGAGCCAAGAAAGGTTTTTGAAAAAACTCTTCAGAAGATTAGAAATCATATCATTCATCAGAACCAAATTCGGCTTCATATTCTTCACTTTTTGAAATCCATTGAAGCTCTGTTTCTTCTTTTTCAGATTGCAAAGATTCTAACTGTTTTACAAGTTGATTGATTTTCTCAACATTGCTGTAATTTTCATGAAGATTCATAAGAGCTTTAACTTCAGCAATTTTCATATCTAGAGAATCTGCCTTATCCATTAATTCTTTCAACATGGACTTAAGCTTATTTTTTCTATTTCTTCTTTTGTTAGCCTCAGCTCTGCTTTCTGCTGAAGTTGGAGTATTGAAATTAAAACTTGCAACAAAGTTTGCATTTGAAGAAACGTTTGAAGAAACATTTGTAGTATTTGTAGTATTTGTAGTGTTTGTAGTATTTGTAGTGTTTGTAGTGTTTGAAGCATCTGCTGCAATTCCAAGTCTTTGATCCATCTTCCACTCAAAATAATCATAATCACCATTAAAGAATTCTGGAGCGTCTGCAGAAAGATACAAGATTTTATTTGCAAGAGCTCTAATGAAATAAGCATCATGACTTACAAAAACAACAGTTCCTTTGTAGTTTTCAAGAGCCTTAAGCAGCATATCCTTAGCATTAATATCCAAGTGGTTTGTAGGCTCATCTAAGATTAAAAGAGAAGCCGGTTGAAGCAAAATTTTCAACAAAGCAAGACGAGATCTCTCACCGCCTGAAAGAACACTAACCTTCTTGTAAATATCGTCGCCGGAGAACAAGAAAGAGCCTAAAGCATTTCTGATTGCACCTTCAGTTCCATAAGACTGAACTTCAGAAAAGACTGTTCCACTTAAGTCCAAAGAATCCTGAGTATCCTGTGCATAATAGCCAATCTTAACACCAGAACCAAGTCTTGCAACTCCAGTAAAGTTTGGATCTTTTTGAGCAATAATTCTTAAAAGCGTACTTTTTCCAATGCCGTTATGACCTGTTACAGCTAGACGCTGGCCTTTTGGGATTAACATATTAAAATGGTCAAAAATCACCTGATTGCCGTATTTTTTTGTCATATCTTCAATAATTACGACATCATTTGGACTATGAGGCGGTTCAGGAAAAGAAAAATGTAGCGTCTTTAGGTGAGAAGGAACAATTACAGGTTCAATCTTTTCTAACTGCTTAATTCTGCTTTGGACCTGTTTACTTTTTGTTGCTTTATACCTAAAGCGTTCAATAAACTGCTCTGTCTTTTCTATTTCAGACTGTTGCTTTTTATAAGCCGCCTCAAGCTGTTGAATCTCAAGTCTACGCTGGTTCTCATAGAATGTATAATTGCCACTATACCTAGTAAGTTTACCATTAAAGAGCTCGTACACTTCATTGACAGTATCATCCATAAAACCCTTATCATGGCACACCAAAAACAGAGAACCTTTGTATGATTTTAAGAAATCCTTAAGCCACGTTCTTGCTTCAATATCCAAGTAGTTTGTAGGTTCATCTAGCATCATTAAATCAGGATCTTCGCAGAGCACTTTTGCAAGTGCAATCCTCATTTGATATCCACCTGAGAACTCACCACAAGGCCGTTTTAAGTCACTTTGAGAAAATCCCAAGCCTTTTGAAATCAAAGACACCATAGCTTCTCTGTCATAATATGGACTATCTAAAAGCTCTTCTTGGAGTCCATTCAATTCAACCAAAAGTGCTTCTTGATTTCCTGAGTTCGCAGATAAAGACCCATCGCCACTAGCCAAAAGAGTCTCAATTTCATGTTGTCTCTTTAAATTAGCCTCAAATCTAGAAAACCCCTTTTCTATTTCATCATAGACAGTGCCTTCTCTAAAAACAATATCGCTTTGCGGAAGGTATGAAATACGCATTCCCTTAGTTTTTGTAACTTTTCCACCATCACACGGCATAATACCAGCGATAATCTTCATCAATGTAGACTTCCCTTCTCCATTACCACCAGCAAGGGCCGCTCTAGCATGTTCTCCTAACGTTAATGAGGCATTTGTAAGTAAATTCCTATCTCCAAAAGATAAGCTTATATTCTGAACTTGAAGTATACCCATAATTGTTCTTTTAAGATTTTGCCAAGATCTCCAAGATTTCTCCAGCTGACAAAATCTGTCTGCTATGCTACCATAGGTGGCCAAACTTCTTCAAGGAGACTAAAATCATGCTTTGCCTAACTCTTAACGGCTCAACAATGCAAGAAAACTATGCAATCTTAGCACAAAATGCCCAATACGCATCCCTCCTTGAACTCAGAATTGACACTCTAAATCTTGACAATCCTACAGAGCTAGAAGAAGCCATACACTTTCCTTCATGCACATCTCTTCCAGTCATCCTCACCTGCAGACGTAAGACCGATTCCGGTGAATTTTCCCAATCTGAAAGAAAACGCCTTTTACTTTTAAAGAAAGTTTCAGCTGGAGCCTTTACATATGTAGACCTAGAAGCAAACGTTCGTAAGCCAGATTTTGTATCTGAGTTACGCTCTCAAGGAAAGAAAATAATAAGGTCTTTTCATTTATTTGATAGCCTAAAACAGAACTATGACGTAAAAATCTCACATATTATTGAAAAAGGGGACATTCCTAAGATAGCAGTACAAATAAACAGCATGGCAGATTTAGTACAGCTTTTTCAGTTTGCAGATAAACTCAAAGGAAAAGGACAAATCATTATTATCGGGATGGGAAGATATGGCATTGCATCCCGTGTGCTATATAAAAAACTTGGCTCAATGTTGACCTTTTGCTCGACCAAAGACCCCGGTGCAGTTGGCCTTATAAGCATAAAAACAATGAAAGAGCTTTACCATGCAGACCAAGTCACAGAATCCACGAAAGTGTATGGCGTAATTGGAGATCCAGTAGGAAAAAGCGTTTCGCCTGCAATTCAGAATTTAGGATTTAAGGCTATAGGAGAAGATGCAATTTATGCACCATTTAACGTAGATAATGTAAAGCAATTCTTTGTCTTGGCTACAATTCTAAACATCCAAGGATTTTCTGTAACAGTACCGCACAAACTGCACGTATTACCATATTTAGGAAACACAAGCCGTGAAGTTAGACAACTTGGCTCGTGCAACACAGTGTGCAAAAAAAACAATCTTTGGAGTGGAAGCAACACAGATTACTACGGCTTCATAGAGCTAATTCAAAAGCCCCTTAAAGCTGGAAAAATTAAAAATGCACTTGTCATTGGTTCCGGCGGAGGTGCAAGAGCCATTGTCTGGGCGTTACGTAATCATAATGTGAATATCACAATACTCAATAGAACTTTGGAACATGCACAGACACTGGCAAAAGAAGTCTTATGCAATTACGGACCACTCTCTTCTGTTGGCAACTACAGTGGGAATGTAGATTTAATTGTTCAAACCTCTTCAATGGGAATGGATTGCTCACAAGATGCAGAAAATGATCCAGCAAGAGATTTTAGATATACAGGTCATGAGTTTGTTTGCGATCTTGTGTACAGACCTCACGAGACAGCATTCCTGTTGCATGCAAAACAAGCTGGATGCCAACTCATTTACGGTATAGACATGCTTATTGCACAAGGAAAATTACAATTTACTAGTTTCACAGGTTCATCATATCCTACAGAAATCACAGCAAAGCAAATTACAACTGCTCTTTAATAGTTACCCTTGTATAATTTGCCTCTTTTTGACATAATGCAAGTACTGTCCAAACGTCGTTGACGAGAAGACAGAATATCCGCTTAAAGCTTTAAATTAAAATTTGAAGCTCAAAAGTGAGAAATAGTTGAAGGGGACGAGTAAAAAAGCTGAATGCCAAAAGGCTAAAGGCCCAAAAGCTGGAAAGCGAAAAATTCGTCACGCATAGGAGTCATTAAAATGGCAGTAGTAACAATGAAAAGTCTGCTTGAAGCAGGCGTTCATTTTGGTCATCAAACAAAAAGATGGAATCCAAAGATGGCCAGTTACATTTTCTCAGAGAGAAATGGAATTCACATCATTGACCTTCAGAAGACAACAGCATGCATTGTAGAAGCATATGAAGCTGTTCGTGCTCAGGTCAAAAACAACAAGACAGTCCTTTTCGTAGGAACAAAGAAGCAGGCACAGCAGGCTATTGAAACAGAAGCAAAGCGCTGTGGAATGCCTTATGTCAACAATCGTTGGCTTGGTGGTATGCTCACAAACTTCTCAACAATTAAGAAGTCAATTGCAACACTCAAGAGAATTGAGAAACAGTCTGTTGACGGCACATTTGAGAGCCTCACAAAGAAAGAAGTTGCTCTTCTTACAAAGCAGAAGGCAAAACTTGAGAAGAACCTTGGCGGTATTAAAGACATGACAGAGCTTCCAGGTATCATTTTTGTTATTGATACAAGAAAAGAAGCCATTGCAGTTGCAGAAGCAAAGCGCCTTGGAATTCCAGTTGTAGCAGTTGTTGATACAAACTGTGATCCTACAGATATCACATATCCAATCCCAGGCAACGATGATGCAATCAGAGCTATCAGCCTCTTTGTTGAAATCATTGCTAATGCAGTAATTGATGCAGACAATGAAGTTGGCATTCAGATTATTGAATCTCTCCCTGCAAACGAAGAAGAAGCTGCAGCACTTGAAGCTCAGGGTGCACCAATTGATAAGGATGCAGAAGCAGAGGAAGAAGCTGAAGAAGAAGTTGAAGACGAGAAAGAAGATAAGGAGTAATTTATGGAAATCACAATGGATATGATTAAACAGCTCCGTGAGCAGACACATGCTGGAATCATGGACTGTAAGAAGGCCCTCCAGTCAAGCAATGGCGACTTTGCCAAGGCTGAGGAGTACCTCAAGAAGGTTGGACTTGCAGCAGTTGAGAAGCGTGTTGACCGTGCAACTGACAATGGTAGAGTCTCTTTCGTAATTACAGACAAGAAAGCTGTCATGATTGATGTATCATGCGAAACAGACTTTGTTGCTCGTAACGCAGAATTCAAAAAGCTTGGTGAAGATCTTTGCAATCTTGCAATTGAAAAAGGTTATACACAGCCAACTGAAGACATGGAAGACCTTGTTAAGAAGCTCATTGCAACAATCAATGAGAACATGAAAATTAAGAAGATGGTTGTTCTTGACATCCCAGCAAACAACATGGTTCAAGGTTACAGCCACGCAGACGGAAACATTGGTGTACTCGTACAGTTCAAGGCTTCTGACAGTGCAATCTTTGCAAACGAAGACTTCAAGACACTTGCATTCAACACAGCAATGCATGTTTGTGCCGCAGCTCCAATGTATCTTAACGACTCATGCGTTCCAAAAGAGTATGAAGACGAGCAGTTGGACATCTTCCAGGCTCAGGTATCTAAGATGGACAAGCCAGAGAAAGTTCTTCAGGGTATTGTCAGAGGAAAACTTGCAAAGCATTATGCTGAAATTTGCTTGATGGATCAGGTTTTCCAGATTAGCAATGATGATGGACTTTCAGTAAAACAGCTCTTTGCTAAGTTCAACAAAGAACACGGCTCAGATGTTGAAATTGTTGCCTACGAGCGTTTCCTCGCAGGTGCTTAATTAAAAAGCCAAAGGCCGCTTCCTCATTAGGGGCGGCCTTTTTCTACTCACGTGTGCCAACACAAAATTATAGAGGTTTTTGCAAAACCTCATAGGAGTTCAAAATGCAACAGGTACTTTCCAATTGCGAAGAAAAGATGAACAAGAGCATTGCGGCTCTTAATGCAGACTACCTTGCACTTAGAACAGGCAGAGCTTCTGCAGCAATCTTTGACAAGGTAAGAGTTGATTATTACGGACAAGAGACACCATTAAATCAAGTAGCATCTGTATCCGTTCCAGAAGCAAGATTAGTTGTAATACAGCCATGGGACAAATCACTTCTCAGTGTCATTGAAAAAGCAATTCAAAAAAGTGATCTTGGACTTAATCCATCTAATGATGGCAAACTTCTTAGAATCAACTTCCCTCCTCTCACACAAGACAGAAGAAAAGAACTTGCAAAACAAGCTAAAGGACTTGCAGAGAATGCAAGAGTTGCAGTTCGTAATGTCAGACGTGACGGCATGGAAGAAATTAAGAAATTACAAAAAGCTGGAACTATCTCAGAAGATGAGCAGAAGGATGGAGAAACCAAACTTCAAAAGATGACAGACTCCCATATTGCACAGATTAACGATCTTGCAACTTCAAAAGAAAAAGAAATCATGGAGGTCTAATGCATCTTGGCCTAATTATGGATGGCAATGGTCGCTGGGCAACCCAGCGCCATTTGCCAAGGGCTGCGGGACATCTTGAAGGAATGAAAGCCTGTAAAAGAATTATCCTGGCAGCAAAAAAACTAAACATTGACTATCTTACACTTTACGTGTTTTCAACAGAAAACTGGAAACGTCCAGAACAAGAAGTAAATTATTTAATGAACATCTTGGCAAAAAAACTACCAGGTGAAATTAATTTTTATAAAGAAAACAATATAAAACTCCTCTTTAGAGGCAATATTGATGCATTGCCAAAAGAAGCTAAAGAAGGAGTAAAAAAAACTACAGAAGATACAAGTACAAATGATGGAATAACTGTTGTTCTAGCAGTCAATTACGGTGGACAAGACGAGATTGCAAGAGCTTGTAATAGATTCATCAAGAACAATCCAGGACAAGAGATTACAATACAAGACATACAAAATAATCTGGATACTCCACAGGTCCCTGCACCAGATCTAATTGCAAGAAGTGCAGGCGAAATGAGACTTAGCAATTTTATGCTTTGGGACAGCGCATATGCAGAATTTCTTGCACTTGACACACTATGGCCAGACTGGGGTCAAGCCCAACTTGAAATTTGCTTAGACGCCCTCTCAAAACGCGTACGAAAGTTTGGAGGACTAAAAGCCTAATGGAAAAAAACCTAAAACAACGCATTTTAACATGTACAATTGGTGTCCCTGCCGTGGTAGCGGGCATTTTTTGTTTTCAAGACTACAACTTCATAGTTTTCAGTGCTTTGATAGTTATCTTTGCAGTACTGGGAACGCTTGAAATGAGTAAAATGCTTTTTAACGGCAAAATTGGTCTAATTTCCATTTTAGCTCCACTTCTAACTGTCATCCAATACCTCCAAGGTATCCTAGATTGGCCTTCAGAAACACTGGATTTGGCTTTCACAATTCTCCTACTTATTACTTTTTCCACTGAAATTAAGCTTGGTGAGACCGATAATTTTAAGGGCTCTTTAATGAGAGCTGCAAAAAAGTGCCTACTTATTATTTATCCAAATTATCTACTCACTTTTATGCTTAGAATGCTTGCACTCAAAGAAACTACAGCATATACAATCATCACTTTTATGCTACTAGTATTCTCAAATGATATCTTTGCTTACGTTTTTGGTAGATTATTTGGAAAAAACAACAAAGGAATTTTCAAAGTCAGCCCCAAAAAGAGCGTTGCCGGTTTCATTGGAGGAATGCTTTGCTGCATAGGGATGAGCATCCTTATGTTTAACCTTTGCTATGATCACTTACCAAATTTGAGCATTTTAAGTCAGATAATACTAGGACTCACAATGAGCATTACAGCAAATATTGGAGACCTTTTAGAAAGTGCATTTAAAAGATCTGCAAACGTAAAAGATTCGGGAAATATCATTCCGGGCAGAGGTGGAATACTTGATTCAATGGATTCACTTATTTCAAGTGCTCCAATTTTCTTTATTTTAATTACACTTTTGGCTAGGTAACAAATGAAAAGACGCATCATAATACTTGGAATCACAGGAAGCATAGGAACAACAGCCTTACGAGGCTGTAAGATTTTTCAAGAAAACATTGAAATAGTTGGAGCTTCTTGTCATAACAAAGTTGAAGATGCCATAAGATTATGTATAGAAAACAACATACCAAATCTTTGCATTACAGGAAAAACTGTTTTTGACGCACCAAAGCAAATCAAAAT
>CAVEGR010000097.1:0-28250 GCA_963615565.1 Phocaeicola massiliensis
TAATATTGGTGGTGCGTGTCCAAATACGGGGCTTTCTTCTGCATTTCTTTCAGTGCCAGAGGGGCTTGTTACAGAGTGGGACCAGATTCCAGAGACTGCAGACAGAGGGCTTATATTTGAATATTTATCAAAAGATGTTCCTATAATTAACTTACTGTATGTAAAAGGTTTAATGACTGCAAATGAGCTTGTTTTTGACCCTGTTCCGCTTCCTTCTGTGGGTGATGGTGGTGTTTATTATACTACTGGTTATAATGTGTTTATTGCAATCTTTGGTGTTTTTGTTGCCTTTGCCATTCTTGCTGTTGGAGTATGGAAAAAGAATAATGAGGAGGAGTAATGACTGTATCTGAAATAGCTAAAAGAATTGGGGTATCTACTGCTACCATATCTAGAGTAATGAATAATGATGAGAAAGTTTCTGAAGAGATGCGTAAAAGAGTTTTAGATGCAATAGAAAGCCAAGATGTATCTATAAGAACTAGGAAAAAATCGGTAAATAACAATAATAACTCTGCTGTTTTGATTGTTGCAGGCGACATTAAAAACCCTGTTGTTGTAAGATATATTGATGGTATTTGTGAGATTCTAGAGTCTTCCGGTAAGACAATTTTAATTTCTGAAAGCCATTATTCAGAAGAAAAAGAACTTTCAATTATGAAATATGCTCAGGATGCACATTTTTCTGGTGTTTTTATGCTCAATATTATGGAGAACCCAGAAATAGTTTCTATATTGAAGAATATGAAAGACAGTGGCACTTCAGTTATCCTTGTAAACCGCTATCTTATGACATATGACACTGATTTAGTTACCACAGATAATTATAGGTGTGGTTATATGTCAACAAAATATTTGATTGATAGGGGACATACAAATATTGCAAATCTATCTGGTCCAGTTAATTCTTCAATAACTTGTCATAACAGAACTCAAGGTTTTATAGATGCTATGATTTGTTCTGGACTAAAACTAAAATCTAATAGTATCTACAATGGAAATCTTACATATAAAAGTGGATTTGATTTTGGTATTTCAGTTGCAGAAATGCCTGAAGATGAACGTTTTACTGCAATCTATTCTATCACGGGAAAAATGGCAGATGGTTGTGTTGATGCATTAAGATCTAAAGGTTTAACAATTCCAAATGATATAAGTATTATTTGTAATGATGGAGTAAACCTAGAATATGTTCTAAAAGAGAAACTGACTTGTATTGAGCCGGATCATCGTGCAATTGGGATTGCTGCAGCAGAACTTTATTTAGAAAGATCAAATACACATAGAAATTCAGCACCACGACAAATAAAATATCCTCCAGTACTTACAGATAATGGTAGTGTGAAAAAAATTATGTAAAGAGGTTTTTGCAAAAACCTCTAAGTTTATGTAATTACATTGAGAAAATTTTTTTATTGACGTTAATTGTGTTGTGTAGTAAAAGAAATATGATTTTTGTGTGAAAATTTCACATATAGATGTCCTTTTTTATGTAATTACACACTAGGAGGTTTGTAATGCTCAAAATGCCAGCCAAGGATAGAGCTCTTGGAATGTACAAAAAAATGTACTTAATTAGAAAATATGAAGAAAGTATATACTACTTGTTTCTTGAAGGAATAATGCCGGGAACAATCCATCAAAGTACAGGCCAAGAAGCTTGTGCTGTAGGTATGATATATGACCTTAGAAACGAGGATATTGTTGCTTCAACCCATAGGCCTGCAGGACACTGTATTGCTAAAGGCATTACTGTTAAAGCTATGATGTGTGAAATGTTTGGAAAAGAAGATGGTTGCTGCCACGGAAAGGGCGGTGCTATGCATACTGGAGACATTGACCACGGCGTTTTAACAGCAAATGCAATTGTTGGTGGAGATATTCCAATTGCTGCTGGTGTTGGACTAACTTTCAAAATGAGAAAACAGGATAATGTAGTTGTTTGTTTCTTTGGTGATGGGGCAACAAATGAAGGATCATTCCATGAAACAATGAATGCAGCTGCAATTTGGAAGCTTCCTGTTGTTTTTGTTTGCGAGAATAATCTTTATTCTGCAACTACAAGTATTAAACTTACATGTAATATGGAAAATCCTGCAGCAGATAGAGCTGCGGCTTATGGTATTCCTTCAGCCATAGTAGATGGAAATGATGTTCTAGCAGTTAATAATGCTGCTAAAAAGGCTATTGAAAGAGCAAGAAAGGGTGAAGGACCAACAATTCTTGAGCTTAAAACTTACAGACATGGTGGTCACTCTAGAAATGATGCTTGTGGCTATAGACCAAAAGATGAAGAGAAACTTTGGATTCAGGATAGAGATCCTGTAAAACTTTTCAGATCCAGACTTCTTGAAGAAAAAGTTATTGATGAAGAATCTTTGGTGAATATTGAGAAAGAGCTTGAAGAAGAGATTAACGAGGCAGTTGAATATGCAAAGAATGCCCCATTCCCAGCTTTGGAAGAAGCTCACAAAGATATTTATTGGGAAGGAGGAAAGAACTGATATGTCAATGATGTCAATTGCTGATGCTCTTAAAGCTGCTATTGCAGAAGAGATGAGAAGAGATGTCAATGTTTACTGCATTGGCGAAGATGAAGATATTCCTGGTGGTATGGGTGGTGCTTTTACAGTAACCAAGGGTTTAGCTGATGAATTTGGTTTTGAGCGTGTTATCAATACTCCAATTTCAGAAATTATGATTTCTGGTGTTTGTGTTGGATCTGCAATGATGGGAATGCGTCCTGTTGCAGACCTTCAATATGGTGATTTCCTTTTTTGTATGATGGATCAGCTTGTGAACCAAGCTGCTAAGATGTGCTATATGTCTGGTGGAAAGGTTCATGTTCCAATGGTCATGAGAGCTCCTTGTGGTGCAACAAATAGAGGTGCCCAGCATGCCCAGAGCCTTGAAAGCTATTTTACTCACGTTCCAGGCTTGAAAGTTATCTGTCCTTCAACTGCATATGATGCAAAAGGACTTATGAAAGCTGCTATTCGTGATGATAACCCTGTAATTGTTTTTGAACACAAGCTTCTTTATGGTAGCAAAAGAAAAGAAAAAGATGCTATAAGCACAGTTGGTGAAGTTCCAGAAGATGATTATGTTGTTGAATTTGGTAAGGCAGCAGTTCGTAGAGAAGGAAAACATATTACTGTTGTTGCTAACCTTCTAATGAACTACAAAGCCTTAGAGGCGGCAAAAGTTCTTGAACAAGAAGGAATTGAACTTGAAGTTATTGACCCAAGAACACTTGTTCCATTTGATTATGAAACAGTTGAGAAATCTCTTGAAAAAACTGGTCGTTTGTTGATTGTCCATGAAGATAACTACAACTGTGGTTGGGGTGCTCAACTTGAGGCTCATATTGCTGAAAACTCAATTTATCTGCTTGATGCTCCAATCTCTAGAGTTGCAGCCTATGATTGTCCAATTCCATTCTCTCCTGTTCTTGAAAGCTATGTAATTCCTTCCAAGGAAAGAATTATTGAAGCTGCAAGAAAACTTATGAAGGCATAATTATGATTAAACAAATTAAAATGCCCAGTGCGGGCCAGACAACAGATGAAGCTCTTGTTTGTCAATGGAATGTCAAAATTGGTGATTCAGTTAAAAGAGGAGATATTCTTCTTGAAACTGAAACAGATAAAGCAACTCTTCCGGTTGAAAGTTTCAGTGATGGTATTGTAATTGATATTCTTCATGAGGAAGGCGATACTGTTGATGCTGGTGATGTCCTTTGTGTTATTGGTGATGCAAAGGACATGGAAAGCTATAAGAGAGAAGGGGTAGAAGACTCTAGCTCAAGTTCTATCTCAGCACCAGTATCAGAGACTACTCCAGTTGTTGAAGTTGAAGAAGATGAATATCAGCCAATTATTAAAGGTTCTACTCCAGCTTCTGTTGCAAAGCCAGCTGCTCCTGCCTCTGAAAAGCCTGCTGAAATAAAGAAGGAAGTCAAACCTCAGGGACAGCCTAATAATAATGTTAAGGCTATGCCTAATGCAAAGCTTTTAGCAAAAGAGAAGGGTATTGATATTAGATATGTCAATGCTGCAAATGGTTCTTTAGTAAAGAGATCTGATGTTCTTGCATACATTGATAACTGTTCAGAAGACTTTGATTCTTATGAAGTAGTTAAACTGAATAAGAAGCGTAAGATTACAGGTCAAAGAATGCTTTTAAGCGTCCAAACAATTCCTGCATTCCATATTTCTGTTGATGTTGATATGACAAATGCAATTGCACTGAAAGATGATCTCTTTAAGCTGAACAATTTGAAAATTTCTTATAACGATATCATTTGTCTTGTTCTTGCTAAACTTAGTGACGAATTTAATCTTCTTAAAGCTCGCTATGAAAATGATGAGATTAGAATTTACAAACACCTCAATATTGGTATTGCAGTAGCACTAGAAGATGCTTTGGTTGTTCCAGTGACAAAAGGCTGTGATGTTCTTTCTTTGTCAGAAATTGCTCAGAATAATAAAAAGGGTATTAAGAAGGCTAAAGAAGGGGCTCTTCTGCCTTCTGATATGGGATGTGGAAGTCTTTCACTTTCTAACTTAGGCATGTTTGATGTTTCATCATTCTCTGCAATAGTTAATCCGCCTGAGGGTTGTATCTTTGCAATCTCCAGTATTGCTGTTAAACCAGTTTGGGATGGAAAAGCATTTGTTCCAAGATCAATGTGCAATATTAATGTTTCTTTTGATCACAGAATATTTGATGGTGCATACAGTGCAAAAATGCTTGCAAAGTTCAAAGCTTACCTAGAAAATCCAGCTCTTTTGCTTGTTTAATTTAATTGGAGATTGATATGAAAGAATTTGATTTGCTAGTAATTGGTGGTGGTCCAGGTGGATACAGTGCAGCAATTACTGCAGCTAAGAAAGGACTAAATGTTGCTTTATTTGAGAAAGAACATATTGGTGGAACTTGTCTTAATGTTGGATGCATTCCTACAAAATACTTATTGGATAAAGCTTCTGCAATGGAAAAGATTAGAGCTCTAACAGGTTCTGGAGTATTCAAGGATGCTGGTCTATTCAGCATCAAAAAGATTCAACAAGGCAAAAGAGAAACTGTTACAAAACTTGTTAATGGTGTTGGTTATCTTCTTAAATCAAATAAAGTTACAGTTGTAAATGGTGAAGCAGTTCTCAATAAAGATAATGTTGTTTCAGCTAATGGAGAAGATTACAAAGGTAAGTCCGTAATCATAGCTACTGGTTCAAAACCTGCTATGCCCAGAATTCCTGGTATTGAACTTTGTTTGGATAGTACAGGCGTTCTTGCACTTGAGAAGGTTCCTCATAAATTTGTTGTAATTGGTGGTGGTGTTGTTGGCCTTGAACTTGCAAGTGCATATGCTTCATTTGGTAGTGAAGTTACAATTGTTGAAATGCTTCCTGCATTACTTGGAAATGAGCAACCAGAAGCTGCTAGACTACTTACTTCATCTTTAAAGAAAAGAGGACTTGATATTAAAGTTGGTGCTAAGGTTAAAGCAATTGTAAAGAAAGACAAAGGTCTAGAAGTTCAAGTGGAAGATAAGGGCAAAGATATTGCTATTGAAGCAGATCAAGTTCTTATTGCAGTTGGCAGAATTCCATGCTTAGATGGTATTGATACAGCAAAGTTAGGCATAGAGATGGATGGAAGATTTATCAAAGTAGACTCTCACATGGAAACCTCTATTAAGGGTGTGTATGCCATTGGTGATGTTCGAGGAGGATTCCAACTTGCTCA
The DNA here is from genome assembly GCA_963615565.1 of Phocaeicola massiliensis. Taxonomy (GTDB): domain Bacteria; phylum Spirochaetota; class Spirochaetia; order Sphaerochaetales; family Sphaerochaetaceae; genus UBA9732. The sequence continues at coordinate 5,752 of CAVEGR010000097.1, forward strand.
TGCTGCTTATGCTGAAGCAGATACTGCAGTTGCTGACATTGTTAATCCAAACAGTGAAGAACTTGATGTTTCTGTAATGCCAAGATGTATCTATACAATGCCTTGTTTTGCAGCTGTTGGTATAACTAGTGAACAAGCAAAGAATAAGGGAATAGAAACTGTTGTTGGTTCATTTAACTATGAAGGAAATGGAATGGCTCTTGCTGAAGGAGCAAAAGGTTCTGTTTATGTTATAATGGACAAAAACAATAAGAAAACTATAGGAATTCAAATTGTTGGGGAAAATGCTTCAGAGTTGATTTCAGCTGCTTCTTTTGCTGTTTCTCAGGGTACAACACTAGAACAGTGGGAGCATATGATTGTTGCTCATCCGTCACTTTCAGAGATGCTTAAAGAAGCTGCCCTAGATGCATTTGGCTTGGCTGTACATAAGAACTAAGGAGGATAGAATGAATTTACTTGAAGGAAAAGTTGCTGTTGTCACAGGCTCTGGTAGAGGTATTGGTGAAGCAATAATTAGACGTCTTGCGGATTTTGGCGCAAGTGTTGTCATTACTGATATTGATGAAAAACTTGCAAAAGGTGTTGCAGATGATTTGGTATCAAAGGGCTTTAAAGCATCTTATTTAGTTTTTGATGTTTCTGATTTTGGACATTTAAAAGAAAAAGTAGCTGAGATTAAGAACATTTTTGGTCGTATTGATATTTGGGTAAACAATGCTGGTATTACTCAGGTTTCTCCTATTGATCAAATTACAGAACAAATGTGGGACAAGGTTCAGAATATTGACCTTAAAGCTGTTTTCTTCTGTACACAAGCTGTTCTTGAAGTGATGAAAGAGCAGAATTATGGAAGACTTGTTCATATTTCTTCAATGGCTGGAAGAAGAGGTGGAAGGTCATCTTCTCCTAGTTATAGTAGTGCAAAAGCTGCAGTTATGAATCTCTCAAAATGTTTTGCTCTTTATGGTGGCAAATACAATATCACATCAAATACAGTTTGCCCTGGCCGTACAATTACTGAAATGGCTCAAGGCCTTAGCTGGCTTCATGATCCTAATGATGCTCCTGAGAAAACTATTCCTCTTGGAAGATTTGGTACACCTCAAGACATTGCTAATGCTGTTGTTTTCTATGCAAGTGACCTTGCAAGTTATGTTACAGGTGACACAATGGATGTCAACGGCGGACTTTACATGAATTGATTCTTTAAAGAGGTTTTTGCACAGCAAAAACCTCTTTCATTGCATTTTTTTCAAAACAAAAGGAGGAAATCTAGTGCAGGTAAATCAGTCACTTGTACAAAAAAAGAAGAGGAAAACGTTTTTACCTTACATTTTTATTGCCCCAGCTTTGATTCTTTTTGGGCTTTTTACAATATATCCGTTTATTAAGACTATTGTTCTGTCTTTTACATTAACGGACAAATATGGTAACCCTCAAAAGTTTGTAGGTCTAAAGATGTGGAAGAGGGTTCTTACCAGTAATGAATTCTGGAAGGTAATGGTTGTAACCTTGAAGGTTGCTGTAATAAATTTACTTGGAACTTTCTTTATTGCTCTATTTTTTGCTTTGTTGTCAACAGAGCAGGTTAGAGGTGGTAAAATTTATCAGACAATGTATGCCCTTCCAATGGCAATAGCGTCAGCTCCTGCAGCTGCAATATTTGTCTTTGTCTTTAGACAGAAAAATGGTCTGTTAAATAGTATTTTAGGAACACAAATTGCTTGGCAGCATACATATCCAGCTGCTTTGTTTGTAGTTTGTTTTGTTACTATTTGGATGCATGTTGGTTCAAGTTTTATTTTCCTACTTGTTGGATTTAGAAATGTTCCTGAAGAGCTTATAGAAAGCTCAGTTCTTGATGGAACAAACAAATTCCAAAGAATTATCCATATTTTCTTACCTATGGCTTCACCTCAAATTTTCTTTGTTTTGTTCTTAAACATTAACAGTGCATTTAAGAGTTTTGCACAGATACGTTTGCTTACAAGTGGAGGACCTGTTAACTCAACAAAGACAATTGTTTATTACATTTGGGAAAATGCACTAATTAACGGAAGATTTGAAACAGCATGTATTCAAGCAATTTTCCTGTTCTTACTGATCTTCTTTGTTACGAGAATTCAGTTTGTTCTTGAAAAAAGATTGGTCCATTATCAGTAAGGAGGAAATGTTGTGACTAATTCAGTTAATAAATCTTTATTAAGTCCAAAAGCAATTAGAAGAACAAAAAGTGTTCTTTCTTACATTATTAAACTTTTGCTTGGAATTTTATTTGTCTCTCCTCTGATTATAGGTTTGTTGTTCTCAATTCATACAGAGAAAGAACTTAGCCAAATTCCATTATATTTGTTTCCAAAAGTTGCAACATTGGAAAACTATGCAAAAGTCTTCACTGATGTTCCTATTTTTAGATACTTATGGAACTCTCTTGTAACTTGTGTTGTAGCAATTGGATGCCAAGTTCTTTTTGGAAGTCTTGCAGCATATGGCTTTGTTTTCTTTAATTTTAAAGGTAAAAAGTTCTTATGGGCATTAATTCTTGCAACTATGATGATTCCTGGAGAAGTTGTTGTTATAACAAACTACGTTACTGTTCAACAACTTAAGTTGGTAAATACATATGCTGGATTGTTTATAACTAGTCTCATTTCAGGAACTAGTATTTTTATGATGCGCCAGTATTATATGCAACTTCCTAAAGATTTCAGAGAAGCTGCAATTTTGGATGGTTGTGGAGAACTTCAGTTTATGTTGAAGATTTGTGTTCCACTTTCCGTTCCAACAATTGCTGCTTTGGCAATATATCAGTTTATTCATATTTATAATGCTTATTTCTGGCCTTTGCTAGTTACAAACAAAGACGTATGGAGAACTGTTCAAGTTGGTATTTCTTATCTTGTCACTGGTGATGTTGAGGAATATGGAAAAGTCATTGCAGCAGCTATGGTTGCTATGTTCCCATCTGTTGTGGCATATATCTTTGGCCAGGACTATATCATAAAAGGTATGGTTTCCGGTGGTGTCAAAGGTTGATTTTGTGAATGTTTCGGAGGAAAAACTACCCCGAATCTAAAAAAAATAAAAGGAGAAAACGAAAATGAAAAGAGTAACAACCGTACTGCTTATTTTAGCACTCGTTCTTGGAACCCTATTCGCAACTGGCTCAGCTGAAACAGTAGTTGAGGAAACAAAACCAGAAGGAACTGTAGAAGTTGTTTGGTGGACTTTCCAGGGAAAGGCAAACGTTGCTTATTTCCAGACTATTATTGATGCTTTTAATGAAAGTCAATCTGATTACCATGTAACTATTGAGTATCAAGGTTCTCAGAATGAACTTATTGCAAAGCTTCAGTCAACAGCTCAGGAAGAACTTCCTGCAATGTTCCATATGGCTATTGAGAACATTGGTATGGCTATGTCTGCAGATTATTGTAAACCTCTTCAGGACTATGTTGATAAGGATAAAGAAGGTTGGCCAGAATTGGCAAAAACCTATACTTCATTCTACAATGCATCCTGTGATGGTGAGGGAAATTTGATTGGTTATCCACATGGTGTTAGCTATCCTACAATTTATTACAACAAGGATATGCTTGCTGCAGCAGGAATTGACCCAGAATCTCTTAAATCTCTTCCTGGCGTACTTGAAGCATGTAGAAAACTTGTTAATGGTGGCTACTGTACATACGGTATTGGCTTCCACACAGATGCTGGTTACTATGTTAATGCATCAATTGCTCGTGAAGGTGTTGTGGCTTTTGATAACAGAGATGGTCTTGATGGTGACATTACAAAATGTTTGTATCAGGATGGTGGAGAAGCTCAGGCTGCTCTTACAAACTATCTCTCATTCTACAAAGATCTTTATGCAGAAAATCTTGCTGTTCCATTTGGCGCAAACTACAGCTCAGAAATTATTCCTTTGATTGCTGCTAACGATTGTGCAATGCTCTTTGGTGTTATTTCTATGACAACAAAGGTTCTCACTGCTGTTGACGGCAAGTTTGAGGTTGGTGTTGTTCCATGTCCTTCTGTTACTGAAAACGGAAAGAGAGAAGGCGAGCCTTCTGGTGGAACATGGGCATTTGTTTGCAACAATGGCAAGAAGTGGGAAATGCAAGGTGCATATGAGTTCATTAAATTTGCTTCTAAGGGTGAATGGGCTGGTTATTTTGCTTCAAAGACTGGTTATCTTGCTCCAAGCACAGATGCATACAATAGTGAAGTTTATCAGAACTATCTCACAAATATTTTCCCAGGCGTCATGACAGCTTACGAAAGTCTTGAAGCTTGTAAGGGTGAAGCTCTAATGCCAGTTTGCAGCATTTCTTCCTCAATCAAATCTGCTGGAAAACTTGCTGTTGAGACTGTTTGTAACAATCCAACTGATGCAACTGTTAAGGCTGCTGTTAAGACTGCATATGAACAGATTCAGGATGCATTGGATCTTGCAAATATGAATATCTAATTTAAGGATTTAGTGATGAAAAAAATAACAATTTTATTACTTGTTTTAATTCTTTCTTTTGGTTCTTTGTTTGCTGCAGGAAACACTGAAGCTCAGAGTGCTGTTGAAGAACAGAAACCAGAAGGAACTGTTGAGGTTGTCTGGTGGACAAACTTAGGAAAGGCTAATGTTTCTTATTTGCAGACAATCATTGATGCATTTAATGAAAGTCAGTCAGATTATCATGTTACAATTGAGTACCAGGGTGGAAACAATGAGTTGATTGCAAAGATGCAATCCACAAATAAGGAAGGACTTCCTGCAATGTTCCACGGTTCAATTGAGAATATCGGAATGTACATGACTGCAGACTATTGCAAGCCATTGCAGTACTTCCTTGACCAAGATGAAGAAGGCTGGCCAGAATTGGAGCATACATATGCTTCTGTGTATAATGCTTCTTGTGATGGTGAAGGCAACTTGATTGGTTATCCTACAGGCTATAGCTATCCTACAATTTATTACAATAAGGATATGTTTGAGGCAGCTGGTATTGATCCAACTTCTCTTTCTTCCTTGCCAGGCGTTCTTGAAGCATGTAGAAAGCTTGTAAATGGTGGATATTGTAAGTATGGTATTGGCTTCCACAATTCAGCTGGATACTATCTTAGTGCTTCTATTGCACGTGAAGGCGTTATTGCATTTGATAATAGAGACGGCCTTGATGGTACAATTACAAAGTGTTTGTATCAGGACGGTGGTGAAGCTCAAGCAGCTATCACAAACTATTTGATGTTCTACAAAGATCTTTATGCTGAAGAACTTGCTGTTCCATTTGGTGCTAACTATAGCTCAGAAATTATTCCTTTGATTGCTTCAAATGATTGTGCAATGCTTTTTGGTGTTATTTCTATGACAACAAAACTATTGACTGCTGTTGATGGCAAATTTGAAGTTGGAATTGTTCCATGCCCATCTGTAACAGAGAATGGTAAGCGTGAAGGTGAGCCATCTGGTGGTACTTGGGTATTTGTATGTGACAACGGAAATAAGTGGCAGATGCAGGGTGCTTATGAGTTCATTAAGTTTGCTTCAAAGGGTGAATGGGCTGGTTACTTTGCTTCAAAGACTGGTTATCTTGCTCCAAGTACAGATGCATACAACAGTGAAGTCTACCAGAACTACCTTACAAACATTTTCCCAGGTGTCATGACAGCCTACGAAAGTCTTGATGCATGTAAGGGTCAGGCTCTAATGCCACTTTCTAGTGTTTCTTCTTCAATTAAGGACGCTGGAAAAGTTGCAGTTGAGACTGTTTGTAATAATCCAACAGAAGAGACTGTTTATGCTGCAGTTAAGACAGCTTATGAACAGATGCAGGATGCACTTGATCTTGCAAACATGAATATCTAAAAAACTATTAAAATGATATTAAGGAGGTTTTTGCAACGCTTGAGAAAACGATGCAAGAACCTCCAAATGAGAGTTTTATGAAAAAAAGATTACTTGTTTTTTCAGTTGATGCTATGGTTAGAGAAGATGTAGATCAACTGCTTAAAAAGCCTAATTTTGGTTCTGTGATGAAGGATAGTTCACAGGTAACTCACATAAGAACCATATATCCATCTATTACTTATCCAGCTCATACCAGTATTGTTACCGGTTGTTATCCAAACAAACATGGTATAGTAAGTAATTTCTTATTTACCACAACAGATAAAGAACAAAACTGGGTTTGGTCTCATTCTAACGTAAAAGTCAAAGATTTTTTTGATTATGCTAAGGCTGCGGGATACACAACTGGTTGTGTAGGTTGGCCTGTAACTGGTTCGCACAAAAGTATCGATTATCTTGTAAATGAGTGTTGGATGCCTCTTGAAGGTGATACTCTTGAATCTTGCTTTAAAAGAGAAGGCTCTTCAGATGAGATGATTGAAATTATTAAGTCAAACTCTCACTTCCTTCCTCCCACTTTCTTTGACGGTGGAAGAGCAAACTTTATGGTTCAACCATACATTGACAACTTCACCATTGCGTGTGCTTGTGACACAATCAAAAAATTCAAGCCAGAAGTCATGTTTGTGCATAATGGAATAATGGATGACACAAGACATAAATATGGTGTATTTAACAAGGAAGTAGATTCTTCATTGAATTTTGTGGATGAACAATTTGGTCTTTTAATGGATGCATTAAAGCAAGCTGGTGTTTATGAACAGACAAATATTGTTGTTGTAAGCGACCACGGCCAAATTGAAACAAAACGTATCATTAAGCCCAATGTATATTTGCGTGAACATGGCTTTATCCAAGCCGATTCTGAGGGTAATGTTACGGATTGGAAAGCATTTTGTTTATCAGATGCTATGAGTGATCTTGTTTATCTTAAAGATCCTAATGATAAAGAAACTTATGATGCAGTTTATAAACTCTTGTCCAATATGGCTGAAGAAGGCATATATGGATTTACTGAAGTTTTGACTGCAGAAGAAATTGATAAAAGAGAACATCTAAACGGTGATTTCTCTTTTGTTCTTGAAGGTGATGGTTATACATCATTCAGCGATTCTGTTGTAAGACCTGTTCTTAAACCTTATAACTATAAGGATTATCGTTTCTCTAGAGCAACACATGGCTATAATCCAGATCTTGGACCTCAACCAATAATGAATGTTACTGGCCCAGATTTCAAGAAAAATGTTATTGTGGATCGTAGGCCTATTGTTGATGAGGCACCAACTCTTGCAAAGATGCTTGGTTTTGATATGCCAACTGCTGATGGCAAACCTATTGAAGAATTTTTGAAGTAAACCTTTATGAATACTTGTGCTAATACTTGTTCAGATCATGACTTTTTAAAGTTGGTTCTTGTTTCTGATATTCATCTTATTCACGAGGGTGATGGAGAAGGGCTCTCAAGAAAGTTCATTCCAAATAAAGAACTTCCAAACACTCTTGAACTCTTCTCCAAGATTGTAAACGATGAAATTAAGCCGGATCTTGTTATTGATTTAGGTGATAGAATTATTGATTTAAACAAAGAATATGATATTGAGCATACACTACAAGTATTTCAAGCCGTTGATGATAGCGTGAACTGCCCTGTTTTTCATGTTGATGGCAATCACGATATCATCAACCTTTCAAAAGAGGAGTTATCTAAACTTTTTCATAGTCCAATGCTTCCTTATTCCACTATATTTAATGGGTGGAAGTTGATCTTTATTGATTCTCATGATCCTATGATAAAAAAATGTGGAGGCCAGCTATCTGAAAATCAACTTGAATGGCTTACACATGAAATGAACTGTGATAATTTACCTAAGATTGTCTTTAGTCATCATCCACTAAACCAGCATTATGTTGATAGAAATTTATGCATTCCATCTAAATTTTATCCACTTATGATTCTACAGAACAAAGAAGAGGTTAAATCTATTCTTGAAAGTGGAAAAAATTTTGTTGCACATGCTTCTGGACATCTTCATTTTTGGGGTCTTAGGACTACTAATCATGGCACATATATTGTAAATCCTCCACTTTCAGTTTTATATCCTAATAACGAAAGTACTCCAGGATATTTTATGGAAGTTTATCTTTGGAAAGATGGTAGAGTTGATTGCCTTGTTCATTCTGTAAATCCAAGAAGAGTTGAAGGCAGTTTTACTAATAGATAATTATATCTCAAAAGGTTTATTAAAAAGGAGTTTTTTTGTGAATAAAAGATTTTTATTTTCTGTTGTTTTAATATTGTTTGCCTGTGTATGTGCATTTGCACTTACAGAAGCAGATTATACTGAGTTTGGACCATATACAAGACAAGTTTTTGATACAGAAAATGATGCTGGAACACTTACAGTAAGATACCTTGAAACTTATTCATATATGCAAAATGGTGAAAAAGTTCTTGCTGGAGATTGTAGTGTTTACATCTCACCTGAAGGTCTTGTTATGATGATTGACTGTAGTAGCCAACCTTGTTTTAGTGAAGTAGATAAACAGCTACAGATGATGGGCATTACAAAGATAGACATATTTGTCATGTCTCATCCTCATTCAGACCACATTGGAGCCTTTAGCCAAATTGCAGCCAAATATCCAATTGGTCATGTTTATAAAAACTCAGTCAATTATACAAGTGGAACATATTCTAATACCATGAATGACATCAAAACTAGAGGAATTCCTTATACAATTCTCTATGCAGGCGATGAATTCATGTTTGGTGAATATATCACAGTCAAATGTTATGCACCAACAGAAGAGAAAGTAGGTGGAAAAGAAAGTGCAGAACCTGGTGATATGAACGGAACTTCTCTTGCATTAAAAATTACTTACGGAGAATCTTCTTTCTGGTCAAGTGGAGATCTTTATGTTAAGGATGAGCAGGATCTAATGGCTTCTTATTCTGCAGAAGAACTTTCTGCTGATATAATGAAGATGAATCATCATGGAAAAGCAACTTCTAACTATAAGGATTTTATCAAAACAATTGGTCCTAAGATGGCAATTGGTATGTATGATCTCATTGAAGATAAAACTGTTGCTCAAAGATATAAGTATTTATGCAAAGTTGACCAAGTTTTCTACACTCCTACAGACGGTAGCGTAAGAGTACGGACAACAGGGGATGGAACATACGATATTCAGACATCAAAAATAAGAACAATAAAATGGTATGGCGATATTTCTGAAAATGGCCATTACGAAATATAGGTTTTGTAGTTGAATTTTGATTGCTTCATCCTTATAATTGAACTTGTATGACTTCCTCTGTAGTGAGGAAAAATTTTGGAGGAAAAAAATGAAGAAAGCATTGTTCATTCTTTTAGTTCTTTGCCTTTCATTCTCTGTTTTCGCACAGGGTGCTCAAGAAGCACAGCAGACAGCAGAATCAAAGTATGCTATTGCAATGATTACTGACTCTGGCGATATCACAGACCAGTCTTTTAACCAGTCAACTTATGAAGCTTGTAGAGACTATGCAAACGCACATGGAATTAAGTTCCAGTATTACAAGCCAACTGGTGACTCAAACGAAGCAAGAGAAGCTTCAATTGAAAAGGCTATTGACGAGGGTTTTAATATTGTTGTCATGCCTGGTTACCTTTTTGGTGCTGCAATTGCAAAAGTTGCCCCACAGTATCCAGATATTAAGTTTGTAGCTCTTGATGTTTCTGAAGGTGATGTAGGCGGAGCTATTAGCAATGTTTACTGCATGCTTTATCAAGAAGAGATTGCAGGTTACCTTGCAGGTTATGCAACAGTTGCTCTTGGTTACACAAACCTTGGTTTCTGTGGTGGTATGGCTGTTCCAGCAGTTATCCGCTATGGTTACGGTTTTGTTCAGGGCGCAGATGCTGCAGCAGCTAAGCTTGGCAAGACAGGAACAATCCAGTATACATATGCAAACCAGTTCTTTGGTGATGCAGACGTAACAGCAGCTATGGATACAATGTATGCTAATGGTGCAGAAGTTGTATTTGCTTGCGGTGGTGGTGTTTATACATCAGTTGCTGAAGCAGCAGCTAAAGTTGGCAAGAAGCTTGTTGGTGTTGACGTAGACCAGAAGGGTATCATTGATGGCGCTTATGGTGCAGGTCTTACACTTACATCTGCAATGAAGGGTCTCTATGCTTCAACTCAAGCAGCTCTTAAGACAATCATTGAAGACGAAGCATGGGATTCAGTTGCTGGCACATTCGCAACTCTTGGTCTTGTTTCTGGTTCAGATGTTGATTCTAACTTTGTTGGTATCCCAACTGGCGATGGAACAGAATGGTCAGATTCTTTCACTTTTGCTGATTATGTTGCACTCGTAAATGATGTTTACACTGGAAAACTTGTTATCTCCAATGACACATCAGTTTCAGCTGCTGACAATGCAAAGGTTCTCACTGTTAAGGATCTTGGAAACATCAAATAAGATAAAATCTAAAGATGTTATCAATTGGGTCACCATTTTGGTGACCCTTTTTTTTGCTTTTCTATTGTGAATAGAGCTAAGGTATAATAAAATGGTTTTAATGACTTGAGTTTTTCATATTGAAAAACAAATAAAGGAGGCATACATTGGCAGAGCAGTATGCAATTGAAATGCTGAACATCACCAAACGGTTTCCTGGAATTGTTGCTAATGACAACATTACCTTGCAGCTAAAAAAAGGTGAAATTCATGCACTTCTTGGTGAAAACGGAGCAGGTAAGTCCACACTAATGAGTGTCCTGTTTGGTTTGTATCAACCAGAAGAAGGTATCATAAAAAAGGATGGTGTTGAAGTTCAGATTAAAGACCCAAATGACGCTACAGCACTTGGAATTGGCATGGTGCACCAACATTTTAAGTTGGTTGAATGCTTTAGTGTTCTTGATAATATTATCTTGGGTATTGAACCAACAAAATATGGTTTTTTACAAAAAGATGTAGCTAGAAAGAAAGTCATGGAACTGTCTGAAAAGTATGGCCTTAAGGTTGAGCCTGATGCAATAATTGAAGACATAACTGTAGGAATGCAACAGAGAACTGAAATTCTCAAAATGCTTTATAGAAATAACGAGATTTTAATCTTTGATGAACCTACTGCTGTCTTAACTCCTCAAGAGATTGATGAACTTATGCAGATTATGAAGAACTTAGCTGCAGAAGGTAAGTCAATTTTATTTATTTCACATAAACTTGCTGAAATTATGGCAGTTTCTGATAGATGTACTGTACTTAGGAAAGGTAAGTACATTGGAACAGTAGAAACAGCTAAAACTAACATGGAAGAGCTTTCTGCTATGATGGTTGGAAGAAACGTCAACTTCCATGTTGAAAAAAAACCAATGACTCCTGGAGAAGTTGTTCTTGAAGTTGATCACATGACAGTTGCTTCAAAGATTCATAAGAACAATGCGGTTAAAGATGTTTCATTGAAGGTAAGAAGGGGAGAGATTGTTTGTATTGCTGGAATTGACGGCAATGGTCAAACTGAATTTGTTCATGGTCTTTCAGGTCTTGATCCTTTAGTTTCCGGGAAAATAATTCTTGAAGATAAGGATGTTTCAAAAACATCTATTAGACAGAAAAGTATTCTTGGAATGAGTCATATTCCAGAAGATAGGCATAAGCATGGTCTTGTTTTGGATTATTCACTAGAAGATAATCTTGTTTTACAAACATATTTTGAACCGGAATTTACAAATAAGTTTGGTTTCTTAAAACGTGATAAAATAAGAGATTATGCAGAACATATTATTGAAGAATATGATGTTCGTAGTGGTCAAGGTCCAATAACTATTGCTCGTGCAATGAGTGGTGGTAACCAGCAAAAAGCCATTGTTGGCCGTGAAATAGAAAAAGCTCCTGAGCTTCTTATTGCTGTACAGCCTACTAGAGGGCTTGATGTTGGTGCAATTGAATTCATTCATAAGCAAATTGTTGCACAACGAGATGCGGGAAAGGCTGTTCTTCTTGTTTCTCTTGAACTTGATGAAGTTATGGATGTCTCTGATAGAATTCTTGTTATGTATGAGGGTGAAATTGTTGGAGAGTTTGATCCTAAGAAAACTACTGAAGAAGAACTTGGTCTTTATATGGCTGGAGCCAAAAGAATGGAGGTTAAGGCATGAAGAAAAATATTTTCAAATCAAATGCCATGCAATCATTAATTGCATCTCTCATTTGCATTATTCTAGGACTTCTGATTGGTTATATAGTTCTTTTGATTATTAATCCATCTGGTGCTGCAGATTCAATTATAGCTTTAATAAAGAACTTTATGGATTACAGTAGAAAACCATTGAGAATAAAGAACTTTGGTTCAACTCTTGTTAAGACAGTACCTCTCTTGATGTGTGCTCTTAGCATATTGTTTTCTTATAAAGTTGGACTTTTTAACATTGGATGTTCTGGTCAATATATGGCTGGTTGTTGTGCAGCTCTTTATGCGGCTCTTAAATGGGGATGGTCTTGGTTTCCCTGTTTAATTTTTGCTCTTATTGCAGGCGCACTGTTGGGTTCAATTGTTGGATTTTTAAAAGCTTATCTGAATGTGAACGAAGTTATTTCAGGAATTATGCTTAACTGGATTATGTTGTATTTGACAAATACTATTTTAACTTTTGTCAAAGATAAAGCATCTCCTTATACTGTAGCACTTAGCACTGGAGCGCCACAAGCAATACTTCCTACTCTTGGAATGGAGAAGATATTTAATAATAGCTATGTTTCTATTGCAATTCCTCTTTCAATTATTATTGCAATTCTCATTATGATTATTTTAAACAAAACTAAGTTTGGTTATGAATTGAGGGCAACAGGATTTAATAAAAACGCTGCTAAATATTGTGGCATGAGAGAAAATAGAAACATTGTTTTTTCTCTTCTTATTTCTGGTGCTTTGGCTGGCCTTGGCGCAGGTTTGTTGTACCTTACTGGGATTGAAGATTGGGAATGTACAAGATCAAGCGTAGCTACAATGGGATTTAATGGTATTTCTGCTACATTCCTTGGTGGGCTTAATCCCATTGGAACAATTTTTGCTTCTTTCTTTATTGAGCATATTACTCTTGGTGGTGCAAACGTTGATCTTACAAAATATTGTTCACAAATATCAGATTTGATTTCATCAATCATTATATATTTGTGTGCATTTGTCCTTTTCTTCAAACTGAAGATGAATGACATAATAAAACACATTGAGGAAAAGAAAGCTTTGAAAGCTAAAGAAAAACTTGAAGGAGGAGCTAACTAATGATTTTACTTATTCAATATACTCTTATATTTTCATCAGTTCTTATCCTCGTAGCTCTTGGTGGTTGTTTTTCAGAACATTCTGGTGTAATTAATCTTGGACTTGAAGGAATTATGGTAATTGGAGCACTAGGTGGTGCTTTGGCAATGAAATATCTTCCAATTTCAATTCCTACATTTTCATATATTCTGTTAGTTCTTCTTGCTGCAATTGCTTTTGGTGTTATTTATTCTGCACTATTGGGTGTTGCAGCTATTAATTTCAAAGCAGACCAAACTTTGGTTGGTACTGCAATGAATCTTCTTGGAACTGCAGGTGCAACAGTTTTTGTAAAAGCCATTAATCTTGCATCAAGTGGTGGAAATAATGTTTCATCAGAAATTTATTACGTAGCTTCAAAGAAAAAATTTATTCAATATATTGGATCTTTTGAATTTAACTGGTTCATGGTGATTGCTATCATTGCACTTGTTATTGCTTATGTTGTGCTTTATAAAACACGTTTTGGGCTAAGACTTATGGCATGTGGTGAGCATCCACAGGCAGCAAATAGTGTTGGTGTTAATGTTTACAAAATGCGCTGGGCTGGTGTTTTAATTTCTGGTGCTTACGGTGGTCTTGGTGGTATTTGTTATATTCTTGCCGGTGTATCAATGTGGAAATTTGAAAATGGTGTTGTTGGCTTTGGGTTCTTGTCTTTGGCTGTTATGATTTTTGGACAGTGGAAACCACACAGAATTGCTCTTGCAGCTCTTTTGTTTGGGTTCTTCCGTGCTCTTGGTAACACATACAACGGCTTTGAACTTCTTACAAGACTGAATCTACCAAGCAATGTTTATAACATGATGCCTTATATTGTATCGCTGATTGTTTTGGCCTTGACCTCAAAGCATTCTCGTGCACCAAAGGCAGAAGGTATTCCATACGACAAGTCACAGCGCTAGCTTGTCTATTCTAGTATTATTTAGATTATATTTAGGGCTCCCAATTTGGGGAGCCTCTTTTTATTATGCCGTCACGCGTTAAGTAAAAGCATAAATTCTACTAAAATTGTTTAAAAGTCATATTAATTTATTGTTGCGACTTTGCCCAAAGTGGGATAATTTTTTCATAGCAAGTGGGAAGTTTTCCCAAAAAGCTTTAGAAAATTGAGTATAAGTGGTAAAAAAATGACTGGTGAGTATAGAAATACCATAGATGAAAAAGGTAGACTCATGATTCCTCCTAAAATTAGGGAACAACTGGGCTCTTTTGATAATCTTATGCTTACCAAGTCTATGGATGGGTCTTTATGGCTTTTTACCAAGGAAGATTTTGACGCATTGGACAGAGAGATTAATTACAGTCCACTTGCTGCTTTTAACAAAAATTCCAGAATCCTTAATATGATGGTCATTTCGCCAGCGAGAGAGATTGAACTGGATAAGGCGGGAAGACTTAGTATTCCACAAATACTTAGAGAATTTGCAGGCCTTGAACCAAAGACTGAGTGCATCATCCAAGGGGTGAGGGACAAAGTTGAGATTATGAGCCTCAAAAAATATGAAGAGTTGATGATCCAGTATAAGAGCATGGTTGAGGATGCCGGTAATGAACTTAGTTTAATGAGGATGGATAAGTGATATGCAGTATGTACATTATCCTGTTATGCATAAAGAAGTTCTCTCTTACCTTAAACCCAACAAAGAAAATGCCCTTATGGTGGATTGCACTCTAGGTGAGGGTGGTCATACAGAGCTGTTTTTGCAACAGTATAAAAATCTTAAAATTATCGGGCTAGATAGAGATGAAGCCATAATCCAGAAGGCTAAGGTGCGCATGGAGAGGTTTGGAGCGCGTTTTGAGGCAAAAAACGTGTGCTTTGATGATTTCTGGCGCAATTATGATGGCCCTAATGTAGATTTGGTGCTGTTTGACCTTGGCATAAGCGTATTTCATTATGAAGAATCGGGTCGTGGATTTGGGTTTAAGCATGATGAAGTCTTGGATATGAGACTTGGTTGCAATAATGGCGGCCCTTCAGCAAAAGATGTTGTTAATCAATATGATGAGCAGTCTTTGGCTGACATTATTTACAAATACGGTGAAGAGCGATACTCAAGACGTATTTCAGCTGCCATTTGCGATTATAGGGAGTCCAAGGAGATTGAGACTACAGGTGAGCTGGCTGAGCTGATTTATAAAGTTGTGCCTGGAGAATACAGAAGAAGGAGAATTCATCCTGCAACAAAAACGTTTCAGGCTTTACGTATTGAGGTAAATAGAGAGCTTGATAGAATTCAGCCGGCTTTGGAAGGTGCAGTTAGAGCTCTTAATCCTGGAGGAAGGATTGCAGTGATTACTTTCCATTCATTGGAAGATAGGCCAGTAAAATGGTATTTCAAGGACCATGAAGATGAACTTGAGATATTAACAAAAAAACCTATTGAAGCCACTTCTGAGGAATGTGAAGTTAATCCTCCTTCAAGAAGTGCAAAATTAAGAGTTGTAGAAAAAAGAGCTAAGAAAATAACTTTAACGGGAAAGAAAAATAAATATAAATTGGAGGACCAAGACAATGAAAGTTAAAAGTAAAAGTTTAAGTGACAATTTTGAGAAATTAGCTATTGTAGCAATGATTTTATTTATCAATATTTGTCTTATGGTCCCAGTGTGGCAGAGTGCAAGCAACTCTCAACTTCAAATGCAGATTGCTAAAAGTGAAGATACATTAAGAGCTAATGAAGAGCAAAAGATGACTTTGAATGCATCTATTGCTACAAAGATGACACCCGAGTACTTGATTAAACAATCTGTTGAGCAGAATATTGTATTTAAGCAAATCACTGATTCCAGTACAGGTGCAGTTGCAAATGTAAAGTAAGTTCAACATGATTTAGGTTACAAGGTTTCATTATGGGAAGGCAGGAATATGATGATTGGGGCTTCATGGGTGAAGTCCAGAAAGAGCAAAGATTAAAGAGTGAAGCAAAACGTGCAAGACAGACAAATGCGTCAAAAAATGCATTTGTCTTTCTTTGTTCTGTATTTCTTCTTGCTTTTTCAGGTCTTGTTGCGGTCTATTCTGCAAGCTTCCCAGTTGCTGTAAACAATGGCCTAAATCACTACTATTACCTGATAAATCAGCTTGTTTACCTTGGAATTGGGCTATTATTGTTTATTATCATTAATGTTTTACCTGAAAGTGTAATTAAAGTTTTTTGCCCAGTTTACTTTCTTGCCAGTATAGCTCTTTTAGCAATAGATTTTTTCTTTGGAAAAACTTTGATATCCTCTGTTGATACTATTGGATTTGTTTTTGTTTCATGTGTCATGTACATGTCATTATACTTCTCAAACAGAAACAATTGCATTACAAGTGCAAAACAGTTGATTGTTCCTATAATTGGAAGTTTTGTTGTTTTGGCTTTATTATTGTTAAAGAAATGGTTCTCATATGCAGTTTACTTCTTAAGTCTTAATGCAGTTATGTTTGCAGCAGGGGGACTTGGAATTTCTGGTATCATTATTTTGTTCTTGTATTTATTAGTTCCGTCCTTGGTAATAATCTTATCCAAGTCTGATATTTTACTTTCAGTTGCAAGGTTTTTATTTCCGGGTGTTCAAGCTACGGCTAGAAGTACTCAAATTGCAACAATTAAAGAAGCCATTAGTAGCGGTTCTTGGTTAGGTAAAGGACTTGGAATGGGCGATCATAAACTTGGTTTGATTGATGATCTTGCAGGACGTTGCATTTTTGCAAATATTTGTGAAGAAATTGGCTTTGTTGGAATATTTATCATTATTGTTGTTTTTTTAGTATTATCATTTACAGGTTATAGAGTTGCAAAGCTTACAAGAAAACAAAATAGCTTTGTCTCTAATCTTGCATTAGGCTGTACAACAATAGTAATTTGGCAATTTATTGTTAATCTTTTATGGCTTATTGGAATCCTTCCCGGTGAGGGTCTAGCAATGCCGTTTTTTTCTTATGGAATGGAAATAATTCCAGTTATGCTTGCCTGCGGACTTATCTATAAGAGTTCCAAATGTAAGCCAAATTCTAATTTTGTTGATGACAGTTTAGAAAATTTGTCCAACGAACTTAAGTATCCAGAGCCTTATGAATTTGAAAAAAATTGAGTGGATTTTAATTCTCATTCTTATTCTCTTACTTGCAGTTGGTGTTTATTTTGGCTTGAGAAATTTGAGCTTTTTCAACGTAAAAAATGTCAACGTTACGCTAACTGGTCCTGTCTCTGAAATCAGGCCTGACATTCAACGCATTCTCAACCCTCTTAAGAGGCTAAATATCTTTGAAATTTCTACTAGTAAACTTGAGAAAAGCCTCTGTTCTTTTGCCGAGGTAGAAAGCGTCACGGTCAAGCGTTTTTATCCCGATACTCTTGACATTACCATCAACTATTCTAATCTTAAACTTAAAGCTTATTGTATTGAAGAACAAGAAGTTACTTACTTTTTTATCAAAGAAGATAGCTTAGTTCAAACAAATCAACAAACATGGAATGAATTTGACAAACTTGGTTGTGTAGAACTTAATCCTGCCTATGCACAAATGATTCTGAAGTGGGGTGAGGATTCTGGGTTTAAATCTATGGTTCCAATGGTAGAATATTTGGCCTCTAACAACTTGATAACAAGTATTAAATACGATAATAATAACGGTAGTGAGTTTGGAAGACTCGTCCTTTGGCTACCGTCACTTAATGTTCAGCTTTATGTACGTGAAGTGGTTAGCACTCAACGTCTAGATGAAGCACTTACAGTCATAGCTCAGATGTCTTCCACCACTGGGGAAGTTGTTATTTTTGATCTATACTCAATGAGTTTAGTCAAAAGGACATAGGAGGGCTATGAATGGCTTCTGAAAAAGTTCTATTGGGTTTGGACATAGGTTCTTCTTGGGTAAGAGCTGTTGTAGGCTCTGTCTCTAAGGATGGCCAACTAATGGTAGACAGCATTTGTGAGAGACCAAGTGAAGGGGTTAGATCTGGTGTTGTTGTTAACATTGAACAAACTCGTAAAGCCATTAGTTCTGTTATCCAAGAAGCAGAACTTCAAGCCGGTATTGAAGCCCAAAGTGTAATCACTGGTATTGGCGGTTCGTCTGTTAATGGTTACTCTTCACAAGGTGTTGTTGGAATTAACGCTAAAGATTTAGAAATTACTCGTAATGACATTGCAGATTGTTTAAAAAGTGCTAGAGCTTTTGAACTTCCTGCAGATAAAGAAGTTTTGCATACATTGGTTCAGGATTTCACAGTTGACGGTAAAACTGGAATTAAAGATCCAATTGACATGACAGGACACCGCCTTGAAAGCAAGGTTCTTATTGTTATGGGAAGTTCAAGTAATTGCTCAAATACAAGAAGAGCCCTTCAGAGTGCAGGACTAAATTCTGCAAGGCTTGTTCTTTCTC
The DNA here is from genome assembly GCA_963615565.1 of Phocaeicola massiliensis. Classification (GTDB taxonomy): domain Bacteria; phylum Spirochaetota; class Spirochaetia; order Sphaerochaetales; family Sphaerochaetaceae; genus UBA9732. The sequence continues at coordinate 24,359 of CAVEGR010000097.1, forward strand.
AGCTTGCTGACGCAGATATTGTTTTGAGCGCTGATGAAAAAGAAATGGGCACAATATTAATCAATATTGGCGGTAGCACGTCTAACATGATTGTTTATCAAAATGGTTCTCCTGTATATGTTGGTGGCGTAGATTTAGGTTCAAGCAGTGTAACAAATGATATTGCTTACATCTTAAATAAGCCCAAAATGGTAGCAGAGCAGGTGAAAGTTGAAAGTGGATGTTGTTATTTACCATCGGTCTCTGCAGATGAGAAAGTGATTATTCCACAGGTGGGTGGCCTTCCATCCATCCAGATGCCAAAAAAAGAGCTATGTAAGATTATTGAGCCAAGGATGGCTGAGATTTTCTCATTACTGAAGAAAGGTCTGGACAGTAAGATTACACATGGTTCATTTGGTGGTGGAGTTGTACTTGTTGGAGGAGGATCTCTGCTTTCTGGTGTGACAGATCTTGCTTCTGAGATTTTCAGATTGCAGGCACGAATTGGTTTTCCTGAGGCTTTGCCTGGTTTGGATAGGTCTTATATTAATCCTAAATATGCTACTGTGCTTGGATTGCTAAAGACTGAAGCCAAAAAAGCAGCTAATGCCCAAATGGGAAGAGGCAATGATAAACATACCAATAAAACTGGATTTTTTGGAAAGATTGCGTCTATTTTTAAGACTATAGTATAAAGGTTTATAAAAAACCTTCATTGAGGAATTTAAGAGGAATTTAAGAGGAATTGAATATGGATTTTGGCATGATTGAAGATTTACTTCACGACGAACAGACACCTCCTACTGACATTAAGGTTATTGGTGTTGGTGGAGCTGGCGGTAATGCTGTAAACAGAATGATTGCAAGTGGTCTGAAGAAAGTTACATTTGTTGCACTTAATACAGATATGCAGGCTCTTCAGAGATCTAATGCTCAGCTTAGAATTCCTATTGGAAAAGAGCTTACCGGTGGTTTAGGGGCTGGTGGTATGCCTGAAATGGGGCAAAAAGCTGCGGAAGAAAGTAAGGATGAAATTAAAAATCTCCTTGAAGGTACAGATATGGTCTTTATCACAGCTGGTATGGGCGGTGGTACTGGAACTGGTGCTGCTCCTGTTGTTGCTGAGATTGCTAAGGGACTCAATATTCTTACTGTAGCTGTTGTAACAACTCCGTTTGCTTTTGAAGGTAGAAAGAAACTTCAATTTGCAAATGAAGGTATTGAACGTCTTAAGAAACAGGTTGATACTCTTATTCTTATTCCAAACCAGTATCTTCTTAAGATAACTGAAAATAATACTCCTATTAAGCAGGCTTTCCTCATGGCTGATGATGTTCTTAGGCAAGGTGTTCAAGGCATTTCTGAGCTTATTACAGAACCTGGTGAGATTAACATTGACTTTGCTGATGTTCGTACAGTCATGAAGGACAAAGGTGAAGCTATCATGGGTATTGGTATTGGTGAAGGGGCTAACAGAGCCATTGATGCTGCAAGACAGGCTATCAATAATCCTTTGCTTGAAGATGCTAGAATTGACGGAGCTAAGAGTGTTCTTGTTAACCTTACTGCAAGTGATGGTCTTACTCTTCAAGAATACTATGATGTTGTTGAAATGATTACTGAAACCTGTGATAAGGATGCTCTCATTATTTCTGGCCAAGCTTATAATCCAGATCTTGGAGACAAGGTTAAGGTTACTGTTGTTGCTACTGGATTTGATAGAGATGAAGCTAGAGTTGATATTCCAGATTTTGAAAAACCAAAGAAGCGTTTTGACCAGTTTATAAATGATATGGGTAGCTCTTCTCAGTCTGCTCAGAATTCTACTGCTGCAACTTCATCTAGTGCTGGTCAGACCCAACCTCAGGCGGATAAAACACAAAGAAAGCCAGAAGAGGTCATTTCTGTTAACCGTTGGCAGGATTTGCAGTCTCAGATTGGTAGACGTCAAAATCAGAGTACCAATTCTAATGACTATTCCTATCCTGCAATTTTAAGGTACCAGAGACCTGATGACGACAATAAGTAAAAACGAAGAAATTCTTGATGATTTTACTCAAAGTCTATTGATTGAGAGGCATTCTTCCACTGCAACAAGAGATTGTTACAGGCATGAGGTTGAATGTTTCTTGTCATATTTGGAGGAAGAAGGTCTTTCTTATGTAGATATTGACACTCTTGGAATAAGGGCTTTTTTGCGTTTTAGGGCAAATGAGGGACATCTTTCAGCCCGTACTATGTCCAAGGTAATTACATCATTAAGAATGTTTTTCTTGTTTCTACAAAATGAGAGAATAAGAAATGATGACCCAACGGAGCTGATTCCTCGTACAAAAGAGCCTAAAAAGCTTCCACAGACCATTGATTATAATTCTGTTGAGAAAATTCTTAATGTAATAGATACTTCTACGGATATCGGTTTTAGAGATAGGACAATGTTTGAGCTTATCTATTCGTGTGGTCTTCGTGTGAGTGAATGTGCCACGTTGCGTCTAGATAAATATCTTAAGTTGGAAAAACGCATTGTTGTCATTGGAAAGGGCAATAAAGAGCGTATGATTCCTGTTGGGGATGTTGCTATTGGCTATTTAGATGCTTATATTGCTGGTGCGCGTGTAAATCTTCTTGGCAAACGTAAGTCAGTTTATATGTTTATTTCTAAACGTGGTGATGATGGAAAAGAAGGTATTACACGTGAAGAAATTTGGCATAGGCTTAAAATTTATAGTTCTGAGGCCGGAGTTTACTCTAAGGTCCATACTTTGCGTCATAGTTTTGCAACACATCTTTTACAGGGTGGTGCAGATCTTAGGTCTGTGCAAGAACTTTTGGGGCATAAAGATATTCGTACTACAGAAATTTACACTCATGTTAATACTAATGATCTTCAAAAAGAATTTGAGAGAGCATTTTGTGGTGCAGATCCTAGGGATGATTCTAAGGTTAATTCTAAAGGTGGTGAGAAATGAAACTAGTTTCTTGGAATGTTAATGGCTTGAGAGCTGTACTTGGTAAAGGATTTCTAGATTTTTTTAAGTCTGTTGATGCCGATATTTTTTGTCTGCAAGAAATTAAACTTTCTGAGGGTCAATTAGACTTACAATTGGCAGGTTATCATTGTTATTACAATTATGCTCAAAAAAAGGGTTATTCTGGCACTGCTGTATTTTCAAAACAAGAACCTTTATCTGTTTCTTATGGCTGTGATGATGAGGGTAGAGTTATTACTTTAGAGTTTGATGATTTTTATGTTGTTAATGTTTACACCCCAAATTCACAAGAAGAACTTGCGCGTCTAAATTTTAGACTTGATTGGGATGCAAAATTTAGAGATTTTGTTTGTTCTTTAGATAAAGTTAAGCCTGTATTAATTTGTGGAGATATGAATGTTGCTCACAAAGAAATAGATATTAAAAATCCTAAAACAAATTTACGTAATGCGGGATTTACTATTGAGGAGCGAGCTAGTTTTAGCTTGTTATTAGAAGCAGGCTTTGTTGATACGTTCCGCCTATTGCATCCAAATGATGTTTGCTATAGCTGGTGGTCTTATAGGTTTAAATCTCGTGAAAGAAATACCGGCTGGCGTATTGATTATTGGTTAATTTCAACTAGAGCAAGTGATAAAGTGAAAGAGGCTGGGATATATACTAATGTCCTAGGTTCTGACCATGCTCCTGTCTTCGTTGTTCTTTGAGTTGTATACTGCGTCAGTGCAAACACGGCCGTACATCATGGTACTGTCCGTGTTCTTCTTTCTTGTCTACATCTCAAATAACTTAGAAGCTGTCTTCGTTGTTCTTTGAGTTGTATGCTGCGTCAGGGTCTTGGTTATAAGACTCTTGAGGAAGTTTACAAAGAAGGGAGTTTCCCTGAAACAAAAACTACAAAAGAGGTAGCTTAGTTCGGA
>CAVEGR010000098.1:0-28613 GCA_963615565.1 Phocaeicola massiliensis
TTATCTCGCAAATCCAAATCCAATCTTCACAAAGCTCATTTTGCAAAAACCTCTATTAGGAACTCTAGGAGAAATGAAAAAATGAAAAACAAAATTAAAAAGAATGGTTGGATATTGCCATTATTGGTTCTTCTTGTTTTGGCCTGTCTAATTCTTGGTCTAGCTATTGCCTGCGCACAACCAGATGACGAAATGGTTTTAATCAATGTGCTTTTGGACAAAGACAACAAACCTCCCGTTCTTCTTTCTATAAAATCTATTGCTAGTTCAATTGTTCGACTAGATTTTGATGAGCAGGTTAAGGTGTATGGTAAGTCTTTTAGTCCATTTGTGGCTAGAGCAGACGGAAAGAGTGTATATGTTACTTTGAATTCTTCTTTGAAAGGAGGAACAAAAGCTCAACTTACAGGGAGAGTACAAGATTATTATGGTAATACTACAGGACTTGAAATAAGCGTCTGGGGTTATAATCCAAACCTTCCAAAAATGATAATAAATGAGTTTACAACCAAGGGAAATGATGATAATCCTGACAGAATAGAGCTTCTTGCTCTCTCTTCTGGAAATCTAGCTGGAATGGCCTTATACAGCGGTATACCCGATAATTATGATGCAATTTACGTGTTTGGGGACATTGTTGTCAGTAAAGGAGAATTTATTGTGGTTGCTTTTGTAGATGAAGATTACGAACAAGACAGCTCAAAAGCAATCTATTTTTCTGTATCTGAAAAAAAACTGCCAAATGATAACGGGGTGATAGTCTTGGCATCTTCTCCATCTCCAGGAGCTGAAATTATGGATGTTGTAGTTTACTCTAAATATCGGGATGGAGAAGAATACTTTGGCACCAATACAATGAAGGAGAGGGTGGCATGGGCAAGGACAAATGGTACGTGGATAGGGATGGCGATTGATTCAACCAATAGCACTGCAAAACGCTCAATGGCCCGCATTTTGGGCTCTGATGACACGGATACGTTAACTGACTGGTATATTGCTACTTATCCACGAAAAGAAGATGGTTTTGGCAAGATAAATGATGCACAGGCGTATTGAAAAATTTCAAGCCTATTGAATCTTTGAAGTTGCTTAACCTATAATGTGGCCAGCATAGCGGTCTGTCTTAGGAAAAAGACTTCACATGAGTTTGCTGCATCTTTTGTGTTTGGCCGTCTATGGAGTTAGGATGCGGAGATGGATGAACCCATTTCCAATTCCAAGGAGAGTTTATGAGTATCATCAAGCCACACAAGCTTGGTATTATCACCGGCTTAGGTTCAGAGTACCTAGCGGGGAAGGTTGTAAAGCATCTTAGGAGGCTTTACGTAGAGCGTTACAACAAGCTTGCAAAAAACTTGGTGAGTAGATATGACATCCCTGAGGAAAAAGTTCTTAGAGAAGTTAGCTTCATAGATGACCTTGGAAGTAAAAAAATTCCTTCTGGAAAATGTCCAACAGTGTATCAGTGTCCAAATTTAGATATTGCTGTAAAGTACACAAGGTTCTTGAATGGAGAAGTGAAATCGGAAATTCTAGATCCTGTTAGAGGTCTTAAAGTTTATATTGTCTATGATGTGACTAATAGTAGTCCCATTAAGGTTCCTGGCTACGATACTCCAGTTAGTTTTACCTTAAATGACCATATAATGATGCTCTTTACAATTATTAATGCTGTTAATCTTGCTGGTGCTGATGGTATTACCCTTGTTCTTCCTACGTATCCGTATGCAAGACAACACAAGAAGAGTTCAAGAGAGGCTCTTACAGCAGCTGTCTTTGGTCGTATGTGTGAAAACCTTGGAGTTGAGAGAATTATCACTCTAGATTTACATTGCAAAGAGATTGAAAATAGCTTTACAAGCCTTCATATGGAAAATCTTCATGCTTCTTATCAGATTTTGGTAGAGCTTAAGAAAATCATTGATATCTCGGATCCAAACATCACAGTTGTATCTCCTGATACTGGTGCAGTTGCAAGAAACAAATTTTATGCACAAGTTTTGCATAGACCGCTTGCAATGCTTTACAAAGAAAGAGATTACTCTATTGTTACAACTGGTGCAAAAAATACTAATATCAAGAGTATCAGCCTTCTTGGCGATGTAAAAGATAAAACAGTACTTATTGCAGATGACATGCTTGCTTCTGGTGGAACAATGCTCATTGCAATGAAACATTTGCGTACTATGGGTGCTAAGAAAATCATTTGTATTACTAGTCTTCCTTTCTTCAATGGAAATGCTGTTGAAACCTTTGATAAGGCTCATGAAGAAGGTGTTTTTGACTATGTTATTGGAACAAATGCTGTCTATCATGACGAGGATCTCCTTTCAAAGTCTTGGTTTATTCAAACTGACATAAGTGAACTTTTTGCTCGTGTTATAAGCAGGCTGCACCACGGAAGATCAATTAGTCCTCTTTTGGACAACAGAAAAGTTGTCCAAAAGCTTGTTGATAATGTTCAGAATGTAGGAAATTAACTTCTAGGGGGTTTAGTATGGAAATATCGGCTAGAATTAGAGGCTTTCAAGCATCTCCAATTAGAAGACTGTCCCCTTATGCTCGTGCTGCTAAAGCCAAAGGCATTAAGGTTTACCATCTAAATATAGGACAGCCCGATATTAAAACTCCTCAACAGGCCATTGACGCCGTTCATACTTATCCGTATGGAATTATTGCATATGGAGAAAGCGATGGAGATCTTCCACTTCGCCAAGCATTGGTAAAATATTATAAAGGTATTGGAGTTGACATTGAGGCAAAAGATATTCTCATCACAACCGGTGGTTCTGAGGCTTTGCTGTTCTCTTTTATGACAGTCTGTGACCCTGATGATGAAATAATTGTTCCTGAGCCTTACTATACAAACGTGCATTCTTTTGCTGGTATGGCCAACGTAAAGATTGTGCCAGTGACTAGTGTTCTTGAGAATCGCTTTGCACTACCACCTCTTTCAACTATTGAATCAAAAATCACCAAGAAAACTATGGCCATTGTTTTGTGCAGTCCAAACAACCCAACTGGTCACGTCTACTCTCCAGAAGAATACAAATCAATACTTGAGCTCTGCGTCAAGCACGATCTCTTCCTGATTGTTGACGAAGTCTACCGTGAATTCTGCTACGACGGAGAAGTCTTCACCAGCATTCTTAAATATACCGATTACGCTGACAGGGTCATTTGTGTAGACAGTTTCTCTAAGCGGTTCTCAATGTGTGGAGCTCGTGTTGGTGCAATTATCAGCCGTAATAATACGGTAATAACAGAAACTTTGAAGCTAAGCCAAGCAAGACTTTGTCCTCCTTCTGTTGAGCAATATGCTGCCCTTGCTGCTCTTAGTGCACCTGTATCTTATTTAACAGCAGTTCATGAAGAATATGAGAAGCGCCGTGATTTTATTGTTGAAGCACTCCAGAAAATTCCTGGAATTAAATGTGTAAAGCCAAAAGGAGCTTTCTATCTAATTGCGGAACTTCCTGTAGATGACGCAGAGGACTTTTCAATCTTTATGCTCAGAGACTTTAACTACAACGGTGAGACTGTTATGATGGCCCCTGCTGAGGGTTTCTATGAAACGCCAGGTCTTGGAAAAAACCAAGTCCGTATTGCTTATGTTTTAAATACTGAGGATCTTGAAAAGGCTTGTATTTGCCTGCAAAAGGGCCTAGAAGCGTATAATAACCAAAAATCTTTATAACTTGCCTAAGTCTGGTGAATCTGTTTGAGATGATGAAGACAAAAAGTCTACAGAGAAGCTGACAGGTGTAATTTTTCCTGCAAAGTCAAACCCTAAGGTTATTTTTTTGTGATGTTTGTCTACTTTTATGACTTTTCCATCAAAGCCTGTAAGTGGTCCTTCACAAATATGAACTTTTTGACCTTCCCTAAAGACAACTTTTGAACGCTTAATGTTTCCTCTATGCATATGAATCCATTTTGCAAATTCCAAGTCCTTGCCTTGAAGTGCATGAGAACCGTTGTCATAACGTAAGAATCTAAAGACATTTGTGAGTCTGCGGATATCTATTAAAGGAAACTCTATCTCTTTTTCTCCGTCCCAATAAATGAACAAATAGCCAGGAAATAAAGGTTTATTTAATGTTGATTCTATTCCTTTTCTTCGTTCTCTATGCTCTTTGGTTGGAAACCAAACAACAGTTTCTTCTTCTTGGGTTCCTAAAAGGTTTTCTATAGCGGTTTTGGTTTCAAGTTCCTTTCCTGTGAATACTTGTGCGCAAAAATACATAGCTTACAGATTATATAATTATTTGCCTTGTTGTGCTATATTGGGTGAATAAAATTAAAAGATGTGCAATACTAGAGTACAGAGGTTTTAGCAAAATGGGCTGTTATCTTTCGTGGAATTTAAAAGACATGACAAACATTTCCGCTGAGAAGCTTCAGCGAAATATTGATCAGCAGGCTACATATCTTGATTTGTACCGTAGCGAACTTACCAAGGAGGCATATAGATTTAATATTGCTAGCATTCTTAGGTATGTAAGTCTTCACAAATCTTCATTTGGTAGTGACAATTTTTCTAAATTGGCAACTGACTGTTTAATTGTTTTTCTCCATGCTATTGCGCTTCGCAAGCAAGCCTTTTTTACTCCAAGTGATGCAGAGAATGCTGTTCACTCAAAAGGTAGCAAAAATCTGCACAGACTTATGCTTGAAAATGTTAAGGCTACAATGAAATATATAGACTACAGCGTTCTTCTTAAGCATGCTTCAGGTATTACTGATGTTGATGGCATGTATGCACTTAGAGATGAGATATACAGTAAGGTTTTTCCAGAAGAGACAATCATTGATGTGTGCGCTCAAGAAAGTGTAAATGATAGCTTCTTTTCAATAGTTGACCGTGAAAATTCAACTGAGTCTGCGTTTACAGGATATGATGTTCAAAATATTTGTGCCCTAGAGGTCTCAATATGTGAGCTTCTTTGTGCTCGTTGTGGTTCTCTAGAAGATTTTGAAAAAACTCAATATGGCATTTTGGAAAGCGTGATGGAAAGTTTAAAGACTCCATTTTTAAAGTACTCCGGAAGATATTACAGTTTTGTTACAAGGTATAGTCTCAAAGAAATCCATGCCAAACTGGAGAGTCTAAATGCAGAGATGGAAACTAGCGAAGAAGAGCAGCTAGAGTTAGATGCTGAGCCTAATTCTATTGAGGTTGAAGACGAGCTTGAGGAAGATTCCTTTTGGGATGACGAGACTGAAGACAAGGATGAAGATTATTCCTATTTGAACGAGGTCCGTCCTGAAGAGTTCACAAAGGAACCTATTGTACAAGATCAAGAAGAGGATGAGGATAGCGAGTCTTCTGATGATATTTACGAAGAAGATGGCATTTTAGATGAAGAAGAGCCTTTAGAAGAGGTTCCAGAAGAAGATACGGAAATAGAAGAGTCTGAAGATGATCCCTATGGTGGTTCATTATTTGATGATATAGACTCAGATGATTCAGAACCAGAGCCAGAGTCTGAACCAGAACCAGAGCCAGAGTCTGAACCAGAACCAGAGCCAGAGTCTGAACCGGAACCAGAGTCGGAGACGGAGTTGGAACCAGAGCATGAATCAGAACCGGAAACAGAGACAGAACTAGAGCCAGAGCTAGTGCCTGTGCTGGAACCAGAACCGGAGCTAGAGCCAGAACCCAGCCTTGAGACTGAAATTATAACAAACGAGTTAAAAAATCAGTCAAATGCTGAGCCCAAGACACTTTTGGATTTTGTTGTAAATAGCTTTACCCATGAGAATGCTGTGACTCAATATGTTGCTCAACTTTCTGATGATCAACGACGGAGCTTATCAAGCTTAATGGAATCGGCATTAAAGGCCTGCATTAAAGATGGCCGAGATAAGATGTTTACAATTCCGGATACAACTATCTCCATAATGGTGTATAAACAGTCTCGTGACCCTATGTTGGAAATGCAGAGGCGTCAGAATGTTGGTGCAATAATGTATGCAGACCATAAAGATTGCTGGAGTTCGTTAAAGCTTACTATTAATGAAAACGGTGCAATAGTGAAGTGTGAATACGAGAAAATTACAAAGAATAGCTTTCTAGACTGGCAATGGAAAATGGTGGAGAATCTTGGAATGCGAATTCTGGAGAGACGAAAAAAGTGAAGTATAAAGCAATTTTTTTTGATTTTGATGGCACCCTCATGGATACATCCGTGGGAATTTTTGCCGGTGGAAAATATGCTATGGAAAAGTTGGGGCAGCCAATAGCTGACAATGTGGAATGGAATAAATTTATAGGTCCACCTATTGCAGATTGTTTTAGAATTGCATTTGGAGTAAAAGATGAGGTTATAATTCCTGCGTTGGTGGATGCTTATAGAGAATTCTATGAGAAAACTGGCAGATTCCAGGCCACATTCTATCCTGGAATTATTGATGTTCTAAAAGAACTTAAAGCCCGTGGGCATAAGCTTGCAGTGGCCTCCATGAAAAATGAAGATCTTGTAGTGGAGATGTGCGATAATTTTAAGATTTCAGAATTCTTTGATACTCTTTTGGGGTTAGATTTGAAGGGGGAAGCAACAAAGGCAGGACTTCTTAAAGAAGGTTTTAAACGTTTAGATATAAAACCAGAAGAAGCTGTTATGGTTGGTGATACTCTCATAGATAAACAGGGTGCTGATTCTGCTGGGTGCGATTGTATTTGCGTTGATTGGGGTTTTGGATTTAAAAAAGGAGATGAAGGAACTATTAGTAGGCCTTCACAAATCTTAGATTTAGTGTAGTGTGATTTAATGTAGTGTCTCAAATATCCCCTTCTCACGGTTTTTGCGAACGTTGTCATAGTTGAAAATACGACCACACATGCAAATGTAGACTCCAGGTTCCTTTAATTGAACTGCTGCAATTGCACAACCAAGATTAAAGACAGAATCTGAACTTTCAAGTGCATATGGAACCATGGCCCCAGTGAGAACAATGGTCTTATTTGTATTTTTTTCTAGTTTTTCTGCAATAACATTTGCAGTTTGGACCATTGTGTCTGTTCCATGAATGACAACAATTTTGTCTTCAGGGCTGGCTTGACAAGATGCTGCAACCTTGAGGCGGTGTTCTTTATTCATATAGAGACTGTCAATAGCAAGACAGTTTTCAACATTAATATTTATTGTACAACGTGACTGTTCAAGAATTCTTGGAAGGTGGGAGTCTCTGAATGTAAGTTCTCCACGAATCTCATCATATAGTTTGTCAAAGGTTCCTCCTGTTGTGATTATTCTGATAGTATCACTCATTTGCTCTTTTTCTCCTCTGCTTTTGTGTCAAACTTCCAACCAAGTGCGTTGTATAGGGCATCTTTATGTTTTCCAATACTGGAACATGTGAAACGCACATCATCTATGTCCATATATAGAATGAAGCCCTTGCGAAATGAAAGAACTTTTCCAAATCCAATTGAAGTGATTTTTGCAGTATCCATTGACCAAACAATCTTGTAAGGAGTGTCTTTATTTTCTTTGCCATCCATGTTTTGAATGAGAGAAATAACCCCATCCGCAATGCAGAGGCGACCACGTGTAAGATCTGCAGTAGGATCCGTGGGTATTTTTCCTACAAAGATATCAAATTGAGGGGTTTTCCCTAATATTTGTATGGCTTTTTTCTTGCTGACCCAGTACATGACAAACCAATACAGTATAACAAGGGCTACCATGCATACAAACATAGGTAAGAGTGTTGTACGAGACATATATACGTTTGGAATAAATACAACGGCTGCAAAATCTAGAAGAATCAATACCTTTATTAATATTGTCATTAATGTTTTCATACCTTGATAATAGCCATTTGAGAGGATAAAAACCACAACAAATCACTTTTTTTGTCAAAAGTCTGAAAAAAAGCAAAAAAAAGTTATTTTTCTTTTAAAAAATTTAGGAAATTCTAAATGATTGACACTGCTTTTCTTGACTTACTTAGTGGAGGTACAAGATGAGTAGTAAAACAACAGTCTTGATTACAGTAATTTTGATGGTGGCTTTAGCTTTATTAGCTTCGTGTTCTGAAAATCCTGGAACCACGACTATGAAGCTACTTCTTTCCACCTATTCGGGGTCCAAAACTTTGCTGCCAAGTGACAGCTCACTTTTGGACGTTAGCAAATATTCGGTGTCTGGAATAGGTCCCAATGGAAAGACCTTTGCAGTAGACTCGGATAATAATTCATTGACAATTGAAGGCTTAACCATAGGAGAATGGACAGTTACTGCAAAGGGGAAAAACTCTTCTGGAACTGAGTTGGTTTCAGGTAGTTTAACTTTTAAACTCACGGATAAGCCAACGCCACAAACAATTGTTTTGGATACACTTGTTGGAACTGGCGCTTTTAGATTCTCAGTGGACTGGCACTATTGTGATGTCAACAAACCTAAAGTAGATGCTTATTTACTAGGTCCAGATATGAGCGGAAGTGAGTATCAGTTGGATGTTACACAAAACAATGATGCAATGACTGCAACAGTATCTGAAAGTCTTTCAGCTGGCTCCTATAGGTTGAAGATCCTTTTGTATGATGGCGAAACTCAGGTTGCCGGTTTAGTTGAAGCTGTGAGGATTTCCAATAATACAACCACTGAGGGCAGTCATGTCTTTCACTTCAATGAGTTTGGTGCGAACACGCTAACTTATATTGTGGATGCAACTGGTACGCCAATAAAGGGTTCGCTTGCCTTAGAAGGCTCTCCAACAACTATGGTTGCACAGTCCGATTACACTTGTATATTCTCATTCAGTGAGCCGGACAAGGTTCATGCAGAGGGCCTTACAATTGAGTGGTATTATGATGGCAACTTCATGACTTCTGCAGAGCTAGACACAACAGGAAGTTCGTTTAGCTTTACTCCAACTTCTGGAGTGCACCGTATTGATGCTGTGGTATACAACAAGAAACTTGGTAGTACAGGTTCTGCTTATTGTTCATTCACAGTTGAGCCAAATGGACAACCTGGTGAACTTTCATTATTGGTTGAGGATGCAGGAAATGAACTTGAGATTACTGCCAAAACAATGGTCAGTGCTCTTCCAGGTGACAAGTTCTTGGTAATCACACCGGACATGGGCAAGCTTTATATCTGTTCAGCACATTCTAATTCAATAAGCATTGAGAAGACTTATACTTCTACTCATTTAAATTGGTTAGGCGATGTTGTGAAGATGTTCTCAGACCCTGTTTCAAACTATGTAATTTTCACAGGTAAGTTTATTGATGGCAAAGAAAGTTTCATTTGTATGTACTTTGATTCTTCTGCTAACACTGTTACTGAAAAATTGCGTAGTGACCGTATTGTAGGCAGCTTGCTTTTAAGCAACTTAACTGGGGCTGCATTTGCTGGTAATACTTACATTTACATTTCAGATGCAGGCTCAAAGAATGATGTTGCGTTGAAAATTGTGGACTCTACAGTGGCTGTTAATGGCGCAGTAAATAAGAAGGGTGCAACTTACTATCCTGTAATGGATCTTGATGTAAGCCCAGATTTTACAAAATTTGTGTCCGTTTCTCAGAGTTCAACTAGCTTTGTTTCTGCAACAATTGGATCTAAGGGACTTCCTGTGTCTCCATATGCTTCTGCTGCTAATTCTGCTGCAGGTAAGCACATTAGATATGTTAACAATCAGCTTGTTGTAGTTGCAAATAACAGTGGTTTTACAACATATAAGGTTGTTGCAAATGGAACTTATACTAAGTACAAAACAGTGAATCTTGGAATTGAAGATCTTGAAGCAGATGGTTCTAATTGTTTCTATGTGCTAGATTCTTCCAACCGTATTATTAGCTTTGAAGCTTCCGCTTATGAAGTTTCTCAGCTTGGGTCAGTTGAACTTCCATCAAAGGCAAATTCGTTCGCTCTTTCCAGTGAGTATTTCCTAGTAGTCATGGAAAATTTAAAACTTAACGTTTACGGAATTATCAGAAGTGCAAACTAAGATATAAGTAAGTGAGTAACGGTTGCCTATGAAGAGAATTTTGGTGTGTTTCTTATTGGTATTCGTGCTTATTGGAGCATTATATTGCTCCAATAAGCTGGGATTTTCCTTGGATTTTGGAACTGCACAAGATCCAATCTTTTATAAAGAAAGTTTTCAGTTCTCCGGGGACTTCAGGCTTTCATTGCCAGATGGTTTTGAGTTGAGGCTTCCTCTTGGGTTCACAATGAATGGAAATGTAAACATGATGGAAGTTGGTGTTATGCTTGCTTACTATCCATGGGAATCTGGGCCATTTATGGGACTTTCTCTTTTTAGTGTTGGCTTTTCTAATGGAAGTGAGGTCTTAGAGAATTTGATTAATCTGAATGAAGTGTTGGTTGGCTGGACTTTTAACTTGGGCTACGGACTATTCTTGGAGCCAAGTCTTTGCATAAGAGATCCATCTGGAACATTTTCAGAAGAATATTCTCGTATTAAAGGGACATTTCCTTGCTATACGACTTTCAGATTTAGACTAGCTTTTGGATGGTTTTTTGCGGAGGTTTAAATGAATTACAACAATAGACATTTAGGCAAATTTGTACTTAATCAATTTACATGCCTTATCTTGCTAGTTTGTATTGTGGCTTGCAATATGAATTTTATTCCTTCTTTTAAAAGCTCAATAACTGACGAAGAAATGAAGCCTGCTGTTGCCAAAGTCATTGATGCACAGATGGAGTATATCAAGGATAGTCTTGATGAAGATTTACGTAGTTCTATAGATAATGGTGCATCAAAAGGCTCCGGTCCATTGACTGGAACGCAGATTGTAGAGCTTACTATGAAGGAAACTGGCGGGAAGGATTATCTTGATTTCTGTTATGCTATGGATGTATCTCAATCTACTTTAGATACAGAACCTGTTATGTCTACTGCAAAAAGTGTTTTAACTGTTTCTGAATATGAAAGATTAAACTCTCAAGTTAATGAGTTAGAGAAAAGTATGACAGAAAAAGGAATTATGCATGCAAAGGGACTTCCTTTAGATCAACAGGAACAATTTTTTAAAGATTTAAAAGTTTTGGTTACAAGGGCCATTGTTCTCTTGGTTGCTGGAATTGTTTATGCATGTGTTCCTAATTTGGTTTTTTGGGGCAAAATTAGTGCTGCTG
Source organism: Phocaeicola massiliensis (assembly GCA_963615565.1). GTDB lineage: Bacteria > Spirochaetota > Spirochaetia > Sphaerochaetales > Sphaerochaetaceae > UBA9732. The sequence goes on from CAVEGR010000098.1 coordinate 11,124, forward strand.
CAGCAATTTCCATAGGTGCAGGTCTTGTTGCTCTTTCTGTTATGTCTCTGTATGAGTACTATCAATACGGCTTAGAGGAAGATATGAGCTTTGAGGAGTGGTTTAAGAGTTTAATAAAGATTCCACAAGCAGATTTTGCTTTAACTACTACTGTAACAACAATGGCAGAAGCTTTAGGCATGGGGCCGGTAGTTACTGGTATTATTATTTGTGTTTTTGGTATCTACAGTGTAACAGGTCTTGTCAGGGACATGATGAATACCTACAACTTTGATGCATAAACGTAATTATTGCCAGGGGCTTAGTCTAAGCCCCTGACGTTTGTAAAAACCTCTAAAGATTTCTTTTTATCATAAATTCACCCCATTAGAAAAAAACCGGAAATTTCCAGTTTTTTTAGAAAAAAGGTTAAGCCCTTTGAAATTGGCTGTTGTAGAGTGTGTAGTAGAAGCCACCCTTTGCAAGAAGTTCTTGGTGGTTTCCTTGCTCAATTATTTTGCCATCTTTCATAACCAAAATGAGAGATGCATTGCGTATTGTTGAAAGCCTGTGCGCTACAACAAAGCTAGTGCGCCCTTCCATTAAAGTATCAAAAGCTTCTTGAACTTGAAGTTCTGTTAAAGTATCAATGTTTGAAGTGGCCTCGTCTAGGATTAGCATTGGAGGAATCTTTAGCATAACTCTTGCTATACAAAGTAGCTGTTTTTGACCTTGGCTGAGACTTCCATCTGTGAGAACGGTATCAAGACCTTGTGGAAGGCGTTGAATAAATTCCCAGCAGTGAGAAGCTTTTGCAGCATTGATAATTTCTTCTTCTGTTGCTTTTGGATTTCCAAAGCAAATGTTTTCTCTAACAGTTGCATGTTGAAGCCAAGTTTCTTGAAGAACCATACCATAGTTATGACGTAGACTATGACGCGAGACTTGATTTATTGGAGTTCCGTCAATGCTGATAGTTCCTTTATTAACATCATAGAAACGCATTAAGAGATTAATTAACGTAGTCTTTCCACAACCTGTTGGCCCTACAATAGCAATTCTCATTCCAGGCTGAACTTTAAGATTAAAGTTTTCAATAAGTGGACGATCTTCTTCATAACGGAAGGCAACATCTTTGATTTCTACATTTCCCTTTGCTTCAGGCAGTTCCGTCTCAGGAGCAGGAACTTCTTCTGGTTCGTCTAGAAGAGAGAAAACGCGTGATGCGCAAGCAAGAGCATTCTGAAGTTCTGTTACAACAGAGCTTATGTCGTTAAATGGTTTCATGTACTGGTTTGCATATGCTAGAAGAACAGAGAGACCTCCAACGGTTAAGCTTCCATTTGGAATTAATAAAACACCAAGAAGTGCAACACCAGCATAAACTAAACTGTTTACAAAACGAGTGGAAGGATTTGTCATGCTACTGTAGAAGATTGCATGTTTACTGTAGTTAACCAAATCATCATTAACACTTTTAAATCTAGCAGAGGCTTTATCTTCGTATCCAAAAGCTTTTACAACTTTCTGGTTTCCAATTAATTCATCAATAAGAGCGGTTTGTTGACCTCTAAGTTCACTTTGTTTTTTGAACATTGAGAACGAACGTTGAGAGATAAAGCGAGCAACTAAGAAACTTAACGGAGTGAGAATTACTACCAAAAGAGAAACTTTAACATTCTTGGAAAACATGAAGAACAATGTTGCAATAATGGTGATAACACCTGAAAAAATTTGTGTAAAGCCTAAAAGTAGGCCATCAGATATAACATCAGCATCTGCAATAATTCTACTTACAATATCTCCTGTACTGTGAGCATCAAGGTAAGAAAGAGGAAGCTTTTGGATTTTTCTAATAGACTTGCAGCGAATATCTTGAACAATTTTAAACGTGATATGATTATTCAGCAAATTCATAAGCCAAGTGCAAAGTGCAGCCACTGCAATTACAATTAATATTTGATTGAGATAGACAAACATTGGGCTAAATTGTACGTTGTCTTGTCCAAGAATTTGATCTATTGCATCACCAAAAAGAATTGGAGCATATAACTGTAAAATCACACTTGCAGCTGCAAAGATTATACTCAAAATCAGTGCTGGCCAGTATTTTGCAATATATGGAGTGAGTCTTAAAATGGTTCCACGATTCTTCATCTCTGTACCTCCAAAAGCATCTCTGAAGCGTCATTCTTTTTTGGCGGACGTTCTTCTGGAAATTGTGAATAATAGATTTCTTGGTAGACAGAACAATCTTTCATAAGGGAATCATGCGTTCCAAGTCCTGCAAGATTGCCGTTATCCAAAACTAGTATTAGGCTGGCTGAACGAACACATGCAATTCTTTGAGAAACGAGGAACGTGGTTGTTGACTCTAGGCTCGCAAGGGCTTTTCTTAATGCTGCATCTGTTGCAAAGTCAAGTGCACTAGATGAATCATCCAAAATCAAAACATCTGGTTTCTTAACCAAGGCTCTTGCAATAGTCAAGCGTTGTTTTTGTCCACCGGAAAGGTTTTTGCCTCCTTGCTCCAGTTCAAAATCTAGCTGTCCAGTCTTCTTTTCTACAATTTCTTTAGCTTGAGCAATGCTCAGTGCTTGCCAAAGTTCTTCGTCTGAGGCATTTTCGTTTCCCCATTTTAGATTTTCCTTGATTGAACCGTGAAATAAGACAGCTTTTTGTGGAACTATGCCAACAAGGTTGCATATTTCATTTTTGGATAGAGCTTTTACGTTTTGTCCGCTCAAAAGAACACTTCCTGATGTTGCATCATAAAATCTTGGAATTAGATTTACTAAAGTAGACTTTCCGCTACCAGTTCCACCAATGATTCCCACTGTTTGTCCTTTTTTTACGGAAAAGGAAATGTTACTTAAACTTGGTGCTCCTGCACCAGAATAGGTAAAACTTACATTCTTAAACTCCACAGCAGGAGAAGAATCTTCACGAGGCTCACAATGTGTACATAATTTTGTCTCATATTCCATACTTGGCTGAACTTCCAATACAGAGAAAACTCTCTTAGAACAGGCTAGAGACTTATTTAATGTAATTGTCAATGATGCTAACTTGATAAGCTCAACCACAATTTGAAGCATGTAGTTGTAAAGTGCAACAACGTCTCCTTGTTGTAAGTTTCCAAGATTTACTCTAATTGCTGCCTGTTTAATGAGAATTATGGTTGCAATATTGATTAGAACGTATGTTAGAGGATTAAGCATTGCAGAAATGCGACCTACAAATAAATTCAGGTGTGTTAAAGCATTATTACTTTTGTCAAAATCTTCTATGCTTTGTTCTTCTCTACAAAAAGCTCTAATTACTCTGACTCCAGTGAGATTTTCACGAGTTTGTTCTGTTACTTTGTCTAGTCCTGTTTGTGTTTTTCCAAACAAAGGAATACTTACTTTCATTATAAAAAGTGTTACTACCAAGAGAATTGGAATTGTAATTGCAAAAATAATGGCGCACTTAACATCAATGGTAAAGGCCATAATCATAGCACCAAAAACTATAAATGGACTTCTCAGAAGGAGTCTAAGACCCATGTTAATTCCTGTTTGAACTTGGTTAATGTCTGCTGTAAGGCGCGTAATGAGAGTGTCGCTTCCTAAATTGTCTAAATTTGTATACGAAAACTTCTGAATATGGTCAAAAAGCTCTTGGCGCAAGTCTCCAGCAATGCTTGTGCTGGCTTTAGCAGAGAAAAATTGAGCCACAGTGCTACAGGCAAGACCAACTAAGGCCATGAGAATCAAGGTTCCAAAGCAGATGAAAATTTGATTTTTGTCTGATATTGCATTTGTATTGATCATACGTGCAACAACAATTGGTACAAGTAAATCAAAAAGCGCCTCCAGTAACTTAAAAAGAGGTGCCAGTATACTTTCTTTCTTATATTTTTTCAGATATGCAAAAAGATTGTTCATAACGGCTAAGAATATACACTAAAAAACATTTCTAATAAATCCAAAATTTCATATAATCTCATCTAAGGGGCATTGCAAAGGTTTTTGGCTCTTTTCAATGCCTCCCAAGGAGCAAACATGTTCAAAAAAGATATTCAAGAACGTTTTTTAAGATATGTACAAGTTGACACCATGAGTGACGAATCAATTGCAGATAAAAAGCATCCATCTACAGAAGGCCAGTGGGATTTGCTTAGAATGCTTGAAAGAGAGCTTAAGGATTTAGGAATTCAGGACGTAGAACTTGACCAGCATGGCTATCTTCTTGCACGAATTGAAGCTACACAAAAAGGCCTTCCAACAATTGCATTTTCCTCTCACGTTGACACTGCAGATGACGTTGAAGGCAACCACGTTAAACCACGTGTCATTGAAAACTATGATGGCAAGGATATTGTACTCAACAAAGATTATACAATTAAAGTTGCTGACAACCCGGAGCTTAACGGTTATGTGGGCTCTACAATCTTTACCTCAAATGGAGATACGCTTTTGGGCTGCGACGACAAAGGGGGCGTGTCTGAAATCATGGCAGCTATCACCTATATCATGAAAAATCCCGATATTAAACACGGCCCAATAGAAGTACTATTTTCACCGGATGAGGAAACTGGTTGCGGAATGAACTTTTTTGACGCAAAACGTCTTAATGCACAGGCTCTTTACACCGTAGATGGTGGAACTCGCTATGAGGTAGAGCTGGAATGCTTCAATGCAGCTACTGTTAAAGTTCATTTTGCAGGTGTCTCGTATCACTTAGGTTCTGCTCGTGGCAGAATGGTCAATGCACTAACAATGGCAGCAGCTTTTATAAATGCAATTCCACAAGCAGAAAGCCCAGAGGCTACTGATGCGCGTTATGGGTACTATTGTGCTCAAACTGCAAGTGGTAATGCAACTGATATGGATGTTACAGTTTATTTAAGAGATTTTGATTACAATGAGTTACTTAGAAGAATTGAAGTGTTGAAAAATCTTGGAAAAACTATTGAAATGCTTTACAACGGTGGGAAGGTTACTGTTGATGCTAAGATTAGCTATCTTAACATGGGCGAAGCTGCAAAGAAGAATCCAAAAGCTGTTGATGTAATTTTTGAGGCAGGAAGAATTTTAGGACAACCTCTTACAACCGCCATTATCAGAGGCGGCACAGACGGTTCACGCATTGCTGAAATGAAGGGTATTCCTTGTCCAAATCTTTATACTGGTGGACACAATTTCCACAGTAGATTTGAGTGGGCAGCTTTGGATGCAATGGATGATAGTGCCCAATTGATTGTTGAAATTATAAAGCAGTGGGCAAATGACAGTGCTGTCTAATATGGGAAAAAGACTTACACTTTTAGTCTTAATTTTTGTCTCGTTTTTAAGTTGTGCTTGGAGCGCTTCAATAAGTTTTATCTATGGAAATACAGTCTCTTCTGTTGATTTTAAAGAACTTCCAAAAGTAGGAACAGTGTTTAAGGATGATAATAACAATGTCCTAATTGTTAGCAAAAGCACCAAGAATGCTGTTGTGTTTGACAAAATAAGCACTCATTCAAATATGGAAGTTGGTAGCAAGTTAACCAAGTATGGACATCAGAACCTGCTTTTTCTTAGAGCTTCTTTAAATCATGTAAGTCTTGGCTGGTCTATTTCTACTGTACTATATCCACTTAAGCCTCTAGTACTGACAGGAACTGCTTTTTCCTTTAATTCTAAATTGTTTAATGGCTTTTATCTTACTGCTGGCTTTGAATCAGATATTGTGCTGTCCAAGCTTTGGAGTACTAATTTTACTCTCATAGAAGATGGTGGCATAACAGGTTGGTGTACTGCTGGAATTTTACTAAGTAATAATGCTTCATTTATTAGCTGTTACGGTTTCTCTTATAGACATTTTATTGGTTCTTTTAAGTGGGAACTTGGATTTTCTTGGATAGAAGTTCCTAATGGACTTAGGTACTATTCTCCATTTGTTGGCATTGGGGTGAGCTTATGAAGAAAACGAAAAAATTACAGGTTGTAGTTTTAGTCTTCATTATTGCCCTTTGTTTTACTAGTTGTAGTTCTGTAAGAGCTTTAGTTAAGTCCAACATCACTGGACTTCCTTTTTGGGTTTACAATTCTCAATTTGGTGTTGATTCTTCAAAGATGGCTTTTGTTGGGCAAGGAAAAGCTGATACTGAACGGCAAGCAGAATTGCGTGCTTACGCTAACATTATCTCACAACTTTCTTCTTACACTGGCGTAACGTTTGGACAGGAACAATACAGAGAATTAAGCGTACTTGGTACTATAAGCGAATTAAAGCTTGCTGTTGAAGATAAAGCTAGCGTCTTTCAAGAAGGAGAAATAGTCTTTTATGTAAAAGCTGTTGCAGATGTTTCCCTACTAAGAGAAGCTAGCTCAGAGGAAACAATAAGAAGAAATGAGACCTCAGAGAAGGTAGAAAGTCTAATTCTTCAAGGTGATGAGTGTATTAAAGAAGGACAAGACTTAAAGGGAATTTCTTATTATCTACAATCAATGGTTTTATCATATGGACAGGATTATATTTCAGAAGATTATTCCTATAATACAATAGCTAACGAAGTTAAGGATATTCTAAACTCTATTTCAGTTACGCTAACGTCTCAAGATAAACAAAATGCAACTTGTACTGTTTTAGTGACAAGAAAATCGGTATTTGTGCCTTCTAGAGTGAAAGTGGCGGATATTAAGGCATCGTATGAGGCTGTAGATGTCACGGGCGAGTTATACAGTGATGCTTTCATTTATTCAACAGATGACATGGGTAATCTAATTTTCAGCCCATTGAATTTTACTATGGTAAGAAAAGGAACTGTGACGTTTAGCCTAGATTTGGATGATGAGCTTAATGCGCTAGAGGCTAATACGGATAAAGAGGTTGCAGGAGAGTTGAAAAGTTTGGTCAATTCAAAGACTGTGAGCTTTGAGTATGATCGTAAGTATACCTTGGGATCTATTGCAATTACTGTTTTGGAACATGATGTCAAAGGTTATGTGACGGGAAATAAGAATACAACTGATTATTTAGTGTTTTGCATGGTTTTAGATGGTGCAGACTCGCAAGCATACTATGCACTCTCAGACCAAGAAGAGGATGTACTTTATGATTATGTACAGACTCATGGTAGTTGTGACTGTCTTTTAGTCTGCAGGTTTGGTCAGACTAATACTGTAGAGTCATCAAATGGCTTCTTTGTTTCTGTTGAGGGTACAGCTATCTTGTATAGTACAAATCTTTCAAAGGGAATTCAGACACTTTACGAAAGCGGAATAACCTATGCTACAGGTTCTGGAAGTACAGCAGAAGAAGCAACAAGCCAAGCATATCTAAAACTTACCGATATTATTCACTCATTGTTAAAGGCTGTTTATGTTTAATTTAATTAGAAGAACTCTGTTAGAAGAATATAATGGAGAGGGATTGTTTTATATTCATCAGAAGACAGGCATGGAAGTATTTCACATTAAGAATAAAGATCCAGAGCTTACATGCAGTTTCATTTTTTCAACACCATCTGAAGATGACAAGGGTGTTGCTCATATTTTGGAGCATACAGTACTTTCAGGATCTGAGCGTTTTCCTGTAAAAGACCCATTTAGTTTAATTCAGCAATCAAGCCCTAATACCTTTCTTAATGCGGTAACTTTTGGAGACAAAACAATGTTCCCATTGTCTTCTCCTCTAAAGAAGGACTTTGATAACCTTTTTGATTTGTATGCAGACTCTGTATTTGCTCCTCTGTTAAGAAAAAACTCATTTTATCAAGAAGGTATTAGGTTGTTTGACGGTAAGCCTGATGGTGTTGTCTATAATGAGATGAGTGGTTCAAGCGATAACGAGGATTCTATCTTGCAAAATGGTCTTTGTAGGGCTTTGTTTGAAGGCACTCCTTATCAATATGTCTCTGGTGGAGATCCTCAGGCCATTATTACATTAAGCTATGAAGAATATCTTGCTAGATATAAGAAGTGGTACAGCCCAACTAACTGCAAATTGTTTTTGTTTGGAGATCTTGAAACCAAAGAATATTTAGATAAGTTAGAAGAAAGATATCTTAAAAAAGCAGAAAGAGGAGAATGTTTTATTCCAAAATCGGAATACTATATGCAACCACAATTGAAAATAATGGAAAAAGTGGCATCATGTCCATCTAAAGAAGCTTCAAGTGTGGTACTAAGCTGGTTAACGACTCCTTCAAGTGATTCATTGGAAGTTCTCACTCTTTCTATGCTTGTAGATATTCTTCTTGGAAATCCTGGCGCACCCCTTTATAAGGCAATTGTTGAATCAGATTTAGGTGAAGATTTAAACCCTATGAGTGGTACAAATCCAGATTGTCCTGTCTTGACATTTACAGTTGGCTTTACTGGTGCAAAACCTAACAAAGAAAAAGAAATTGAGGCTTTTCTGTTAGAAACTATTGCAAAATATGTAAAAGAAGGCCTTCCAAAAGATGATGTGGATGCGGTAGTTAAAAGAAATGAGTACAAGCTTCAAGAAATTCCAGAAGGGGCTATTCCTTTTGGCCTTGGTACATGTTTAAAGGCTGCTAGAACTTGGCTTAGAGGAAAAACTCCAGAAGAGGGAATTAGAGACTTTCAAAGATTGGAAAAATTCAAAAAATTGATGGAAAGCGGTCATTATTTGGAAGATTGGATGCAAAAGAATCTTTTGGATAATCCTAGAAGAGTTCTCTTTAGTACTGTTTATGATCCAAATTACAACAACAAAGCCAAAGAAGTAGAATCTCAAATGGTTAGCAAAATGCCAATTCCATCACAACAAGAAAAGCAGGCTTTTGAAGATTTTGTAAATACTTCAGATTCTCCTGAGGCTATTGCTACAATTGGACACATCACTAGAGCAGATATTATCCCTTCTTCTCCAAATTTCAGGCACAAGATTTATAGGTCAGAAAAAGGTGCTACGCTCTATGTTTTACCTTTGTTTACTAGGTCAATTGTCATTCTTAAGTACTACTTTGATGTTAGAAATTTAAATGAAGAAGAGCATAAACTTTTGCCTGTTTTGACTAGATTACTCAATATGTGTGGCACTTCAAAGCATAGTTTTTCTGAGATTGGAACTGCATTAAAAATGACTACTGGAGGTTTTTCAATTAATCTTGAAAATGGAAGAGTTTCTGACAGTTATAAGCCTCTTAGTGGAGTACTGTTAAAGACCAAATTACTTCGCTGTGATTTGTCAAAAGCACTGGATTTAATTGATGAAATTCTACTGGATGCAAACCTTGAAGACTATTCTAAAATTAAAGCTGTTTTGACTGATATTCTCACAGATTACAAGAACAATTATACGTACAATGCTAGTTCATACGCTTCTCTTAGTGCTGCAAGTGTACTGTCTGCTACGGCTATGGAAAGTGAGTTTTCTATGGGAACACAACGATGGTTCTATGTTCAAGAGTTAAAGAACAAGGTTGACGAAAATCCTGAGGCTATGAAAGCTTTGTCAGTACGGCTTACTAAGTTATACAAAAAGATCTTTACCCAAAAGGCAATGTTTGTGCACATGGGTTGTGAAGAGCCAACTAGTGAATGCGAACAACTTGTTTTAGAGCATATGAATAAGTATCCAGAAGGAAAGTTTGTAAGGATTGCTAATTTTTATGAAAAATATCAAAGTCAAGTCAAAAAAGAGATTAAACTAAGTAAGTGTTTTGAAGTCTCTTCTGGTCCTGCATTTAATGCTATTGCTATTGGGTTAAAAGGCCTTACAAAAAGGGAAAAGATTTCTGCCTTGTTGTTGGGAGAGCTAATGACATCGGGCTATTTGTGGAATACTGTGAGAGGGAAAAATGGTGCTTACGGGGTGGCGTGTAGCTATGATGAACTTGAGGGAATGATGATGTTTTCTTCTTATAGAGACCCGTGCATTGAGAAGACGTATGAGGCGTTTTTGGAGGCGTTAGAGAGCTCTTTTAGCAATGAAGAGATTGAGTATGGGATTGTATCGGCGTTAAGTAGAGATATCTTGCTACCTTATCCTCAAATGCGTTGCCAAATTGCGTATAAAATGCTTTTGGGAAAAACTAGCTGGCATAAGCATGTTGAGCGCATGGAGATTTTAAAAACTATCACAAAAGAAGATTTAGAGGCAGTGGCGAAAAAGATTCGTAAATGTGCAGAAAGACAGTTGGTGCAGGTGACTGTTTGCGGAAAGGAAATGCTTCAAAGTCCTGATTTGCAAATGGAGTTTTCACAGTGCGTGGAACTTCCTATTTGAGCCTACCTGTTTTGACTTCTTATTGGATAATGACTTCATGTCCTGTTTGATATATAATGCATGAAAGGTTTAATGTATGAGAGAATTTTCAAAACCTTGTAAGATTGGAGGCCATCTTTTGAAGTATTTAGGAGCTATAGACCAGGGTACAACCAGTACCAGATTCATTCTCTTTGATGAAAGCGGAAAAATTTGTGCATCGCATCAAATAGAGCACAAGCAGATATTTCCCAAACCGGGTTGGGTAGAGCATGACCCGTACGAGATTTGGGATAATACCACTGAGACTATAGTGAAAACTTTGAGAATGGCAGATGCTAGTGCAGAAGATGTTGCCGGTGTTGGGATTACAAACCAAAGAGAAACTGTCATTGCGTGGAATCCAAAGACTGGCAAGGTGTGGTATAACGCTATTGTCTGGCAAGACCTAAGAGGTGCAGATTTAATCAATCAAATTAAGTTGAAATGTGATGAAAACTGGTTGAAGAAGAAATGTGGTCTTCTATTTTCTCCTTACTTTGCTGCATCCAAGATTGCATGGCTTTTGGACAATGTTGAAGGCTTAAGAGCTGCTGCAGAGAATGGTGATGCTGTATTTGGAACTATAGATACATGGCTTACGTGGAATCTTACAGGTAGAAGATGCTTTATCACTGATGTGACAAATGCATCTCGTTACATGTTGATGAATATCAAAACGCTTCAGTGGGATGAAGATTTATTAGCTGTCTTTAACATCCCCAAAAAGTCTCTGCCACAAATTGTTTCTTCAACTGGAAAGATATATGGCCTTACTACCAGTAATGGACCTTTTCAAGGTGAAGTTCCAGTATGTGGAATTTTGGGAGACCAGCAGGCTGCTTTGTTTGGGCAGGCTTGTTTCTCACAAGGGCTTGGTAAATGTACTTATGGCACAGGTTGCTTCCTATTAGTAAACACAGGAAAGAATCTTTGTTTCTCAAACAATGGTCTAGTTTCCACAGTCGCTTATAAAAAAGAGGGCGAAGATCCAGTATATGCACTTGAAGGTTCAATTGCTGTTGCTGGTTCCTTGGTTCAGTGGATTAGAGATAATCTTAAAATAGTTTCCAGCGCTCAAGAGCTAGATGCTTTTGCAGAAACTGTAGATGATTGTGGCGGTGTGTACATTGTTCCGGCTTTTGCTGGACTATTTGCTCCTTATTGGAGAAGTGATGCACGTGGCGTCATTGCTGGTCTTACAGGCTATAGTAACAGAAATCATATTTGTAGAGCTGCTTTGGAATCTACTGCATTTCAAGCCAACGATATTTTCAAGGCCATTGAAGCAGACAGTCACATTAAAATGCGTGAGCTGAAAGTTGATGGTGGTCTTACAAACAGTAAGCCTTTAATGAAATTCCAGTCAGATATTCTTGGAATTCCAGTTATAAGACCTGCTGTGATAGAAACTACTGCTCTTGGAGCCGCCTACGCTGCAGGCTTGTCTGTTGGTATTTATCATGATTTAGACGAACTTGCCAGTCAGTGGAAGGAAGAAAAGAGATGGGAGCCTACAATGTCTCAAGAAGATAGAGAGGCTAAAGTTAAGTTCTGGAACAAAGCAGTTGAAAGAACTTTAAATTGGACGGAGGAATAAAATGGTGCCAACAACTCCATTAGAGGTAGTAAGAGCCTTAATTCAAATTATATTAATGACTGTTTTCTTCTACACAATGTATGTTTCTCTAGCACAAAACAGGGCTACGAGTTTTATTCGTACCATCTTGCTTTACATATTCATTTATGTTTTGTGTCACATTCTGAAATTGACTGTTATTGAAGGCCTTATGAAAATAATGGCCGTGCCTGCTGCAGTGTTCTTGTGCGTGCTTTATCAACCAGAACTCAGAAGGACGTTCACTCCAGGTGTCAGCAGACGAGCACGCTTTTTCAGAATTGGTGGTGTACAAACTTCATCTGAGCAAATTGATATGATTCTTAATGCATGCCAACGTCTTGTTCAGGTAAAAAGAGGAGCATTGATTGTTTTTCCACGTAAGCTTGCTCTGAAAAACATCATAGACAGCGGCACAAAAATGAATGCCGATATCTCCAGCGCACTAATTGTCACTGTTTTTGACCACGATACTCCTCTACATGATGGTGCCATGATTATTCAGGGCTCTAAAATCATAGCAGCTGGCTGTTACTTGCCACTATCTGTTCAGACCGATATCCGTGCGTCTTTTGGTACAAGACACAGAGCTGCTTTGGGAATGGCAGAAGAGTCAGATGCTGCTGTTATTGTTGTCTCAGAAGAAACTGGTGCAATGTCTTTAGCCTGTAATGGAAATCTTTACTATGACCTTTCTCGTGATGAAATCAAGAGTATGCTTATAGCTCTCTTTAACTATCTTGATGTTCAGTCTGTTGGAGTAGAAGCCGCAAGAGAAAACAGCAAGGAAGAAAACTAGACAAAGTGGAGGAAAACTAGAATGAGCCATAAAAAAACATTTCAGAAAATATTCTATAACTGGCAGATAAAAATTCTCTGCTTTCTTCTTGCAGTTTTTGCATATTTCTTCTTAGGTCTTGTACTTCAAGAAACAAGAACTGTTACTCTTCCTCTTAATATTGTCATGCCAGAGGGTTATAAGGCTGATAGTATTGTTCCCACAGATGCAGAACTTACAATTAAAGGTAAAGAAGAACAAGTTTATATGATAGACATCTCAAAGGTGACCCTGACAGTTGATTTTTCTAAAGTCAGCCAAGAAGGAGTTTCTCTTGCGGCCGTTCAAATTAATATGGGAAGCCAAGATGAAGTTTTAGACTTCTCAGAACTCTCAATTTCAACAAATCCATCGCAGGTAAAGATTTATTTTTCGCTGGATAATTAAATTTTGAAATTTTGTATTGTGGGGCGTTTTGTGGTTAGCGGAATAGGAATTGATGCAGTATCTCTTGAACGTGTCAAAAAGTTAGACCGGCATTTCCTTGAAAAAGTTTACAATGAACGTGAACTTGAAGAATATGCACTTCTTGAAAAAGCTCATGAAGATATAAAAGCACAATTCTTAGCTTCTAGGTTTGCTGTAAAAGAAGCATATGCAAAGGCTAGGGGAACAGGCTTTTGCGAGACTGTAATTCCACATGACATCTTTGTTGAAAAAGATTCTAACGGAAGACCTTCAGTTTGCCTTAGTGGAATAACATTAGATAACGCTCCGCGTGAAGCAATTCATCTTTCAATTACTCACGAAAGTCCCTTGGCAATAGCCATGGTTATACGTGAACAAGATCCTGAAAAAGAAGATGGAATAGACTATGGCAAGAAGTGATTGGAAACGCCCAACAGAGTTCTCTGCCCCTGAAGGAAGACGCCGTGTTGCCATGGAGCTTTCTTATGATGGCAGGGCGTTTAATGGTTGGCAAACGCAAAATAATGGAATTTCTGTGCAAGAAACATTAAAACAGGCTACTGTTCAGTTTTTAAAAGATGAAAGCGTGATAGTTTGTGGTAGCGGTAGAACAGACAGTGGTGTTCATGCAAAAGGACAGGTCGCACATGTAGAATTTAATAATTGTACAATTCCAGCCAAGGCTTTCACTTTTGCCTTAAATGCTATTTTACCTGTTAGTGTGAGAATTGTGCGCAGTTGGGAATGTGGTCCCAATTTTCACGCTCGCTACAGTGCAATGGCAAGGGAGTATAGATATTTTGCAGTTCAAGGCATTGGCCGTAACTGTTTTACAGATGGCTTAATTTCTAGATTTAAAGAACTGCCTTCTCTTGAGCTTTTGAACTCATATGCATCTCAATTAGTGGGTACTCATGATTTTACTACATTTGCATCTGCAAAAGATGATTGTCCAAGCAAAGTTAGGGATATTTATGAGTCTTGTTTTTATTGGACATCTTCTATGTACGAAGATAAAGTCCTATGCTATAAAATTTGTGGTAATGCTTTTTTATATCACATGGTAAGGTCTTTAGTAGGCTCTATGATTTATATGGGTCTTGAAGGGTATAGTGCTTCTGATTTTAATAATGCACTTGCATCTTGTGATAGAAGTAAGGCAAAAAAGACAGCGGATTCAGACGGATTATATCTGTGGCGAGTAAGCTATGACCCTGAAGAGTACAGGTGGTTTGAGGAAAAGTATGGCAGATGATCTTGATGTAAACAAACAAGCTCTGAAAAGACAGGCCTTAGAAAGTGCCTTCTCTGCCACAGAAGGCTTAGTAAACCAGTTTGAAAATGTTCTAAGAGGTTGCTATGTAGCTCCAGAACCTCCTAGTTTTAATTTCTCTGAAGTTTCAAAGAAGTTGTACCCAGAACTGCAGGAACATGTGAAGCAGAAACACAGGTCTGTGTTTTCTGAACCAGAAAAAGATGAACGTTGTCACATGTCCATGCAAGCTCTAATTTCAGATGCACTATCTTGTAAGCGTTGCAACTTGTGTTCTACACGTAAGAATGTTGTTTTTGGTGAAGGATGTACAGACCGCCCTGTTGTTATGGTCATTGGCGAAGGTCCTGGTGAAACAGAAGATGAGACAGGAAGACCATTTGTTGGAAAAGCAGGTGCATTTTTGGATAAATGGCTTAAAGCTATCAATCTTGACAGAAATACTAACACATATATTACCAACATTGTTAAGTGTAGACCTCCACAGAATAGAGATCCTCTTCCGGAAGAAAAAACGGCTTGTCTTGCCTTTTTAAAACAGCAAATTGCATTAATTCAGCCTCAAGCAATTTTATGTCTTGGCCGTCCTGCTTCCTCTCTTATGACGGGGCAAATGGATGCTCCTATTGGTTCTTTGAGGGGAAAGTTCTTCTTCTTTGATGGGATTCCAATGATTTGTACCTATCATCCCGCTGCAGTGTTAAGAGATCTTAGTTATAAGCGCCCAGTATGGGAAGATTTGCAAAAACTGGCTCGTTATCTAGGTCTTGAGGTGATGGGATCTAGATGATTAAGTATGCAAAAGTTTTAGTTCCAGTTCCTCTTAAACAAGACTTCTTGTACTCTTTTGATGATGAAGTCTTAAATGTTATTGTTGGCATAAGAGTGATGGTTCCATTTGGTCCTAGAAAAGTTCAAGCTTATGTAATTGATGTCCTAAAAGACAAACCTCAGTGTGATTTTGAACTAAAACCTATATATAAGGCTATTGATAAGGAGCCTTTGTTTGGAAAGAAGGAATATGAACTTGCTCTTTGGATGGAGAAGTTTTACTTCTCAAGCCGTGGTGAGATTCTTGATGTAATGATACCTGGTGGAAAGAGAGACTCTACCCATGGAGCTCTTGATTTTGGAGAACCAATACTCAAACCAAACGTTCAGTTGACTTGTGAGCAAGAAGATGCAATTAAGACTGTATTGGAAGGCTCAGGAAGTCTCTATTACCTCTTTGGTATTACAGGATCTGGAAAAACGGAAGTTTTTTTAAGATGTGCTGAACAGGTTATAGCTCAAGGTGGCCAAGTAATTTATCTGGTGCCGGAGATAACACTCACACATCAACTTGCAATTCAAGTGTTAAACCGCTTTAAGAACAATGTTGCAATTTTACATTCTGGTCTTACAGATTCACAACGTATTGCTCAGTGGAGAAAAATAAAGAGGTCTGAAGTTTCTTTGGTCATTGGTGCTAGAAGCGCTGTTTTTGCTCCTTTTGAGAACTTAAAGATGATTATTATAGATGAGGAGCACGAAAATTCTTACAAGAGTGGAAATGATCCACGCTATCATGCAAGGCAAGTAGCCCAAAAGAGAATTGGAGACTGTCATGGAAAACTTCTCATGGGTAGTGCTACTCCAAGCCTAGAAGCTTGGCAACTCATGAAAGATCCAAATAAGATGACTAGGATAAATCTCACAAAACGTGTTGGTGGAGGTTCTATTCCAACTGTTGAGATTGCAGATATGTCAAAGGAAGATGGAATCTTTGGTAAAACTCTTCAGGCTCAAATGACCAGTACTTTGGCCTTAGGAAAGCAGATTATCTTATTTCTAAATAGGCGTGGTTACAGTTACTATTTTCACTGTAGAAGTTGTGGTTTTGAGTTAAAATGTCCTCATTGTGATGTTGCAATGACATATCATAGAAGGCTTGGAATTTTGCAATGCCACTACTGTGGTTATACTCAAAAGCCAATTAATGTTTGTCCAGAATGTGGTTCCTTAGATGTTATGTATTCTGGCTTTGGTACAGAGCAAGTGGAACAGGAGATAAACAGACTGTTTCCTCAATACAAAGTTGCACGTCTTGATACAGATACAGTTGCAAAAGACCGTAAGATAATTCAAAAGACTTTAGATGAATTTAGAGAAGGAAAGATTAACATTCTTATTGGAACTCAAATGGTTGCCAAAGGGCTAAACTTTCCCAACGTTCAGCTTGTGGGAATAGTTCTTGCTGATAGTGGTCTTCTTATTCCAGATTTCAGAGCGGAGGAGAGAACTTTTGATCTTTTAGTTCAAGTTGCTGGCCGCTCTGGCCGTGCCGATACTTCTGGCAAAGTAGTTGTTCAAACTCGCATGAAGGACAATCCTGCCATTGTCATGGCCTCTCAAGGTAAAGTGGAAGAATTCTTTGACAAGGAACTTTCGCTCAGAAAGGACTTGGGCTTTCCTCCATTTTCTCGCATGATTAACTTAGTTATTCGCTCTCCAAAGGCCGATATTGCTAAAAGCTTTGCCAACACTATAGCTACACGTTTACGAGAAGTATCCAAGAATACTCAAATCTATGGTGCCAACGAATGTCCAATTGAAAAAATACGTGCCAACTACCGTTACCAAGTCCTTCTTAAATCCACCAAACCTGCAGACATGTTCCGTAGTCTAGACCAAGCCCTCTCCGGCCTCAAAACTCCTGCCTCAACCGTCCTAGAAATAGACGTAGATCCCACGGATTTGTTGTGAGTTGTGGCCAATGTTGGCAAAAAAGCTAAAAAGCGTTGTTTTTGTTGTTTTAGGACTGTGCTAAAGTGAATTCATCTAAAATAACCAAACCTTCTTGATTTCTACAATGTAATGGCAAAAAAACTAGTGAAGCTGACGTGTACTTGAACCTATCTTAATATGATTATTTTGCAGATATGATACTTTGAACTTCATCCTCAGAAAGAGAAAAGTATTGGCATATTTTTGCAATAGGAACATTGTCTGCATACATGCTTTTGATACTACAAGCTTTTTCTTTTTTGGCTTTGGCTTCTGCTCTAGCCTCAGCATCTTCTACGCCTTGGCCATAGTTGTCTTGAAGTAACATTCTTAAATTCATAGCACCTTCCCTCCAAATAT
>CAVEGR010000099.1:0-4150 GCA_963615565.1 Phocaeicola massiliensis
CAGTTAAGAACGAAGTTATAGTTGAATGTGCTAATGCTCAAGATGTAGTTCTTGAAGCACTTTGGACTCCAATTGAATATACTATAAATTATGATCTTTCCGGAGGTGAATATCCAATTGGAAGTGCTGATAATGCAACAATTTACAATTCTGATATGAAATCATTTGAGCTTGTGAATCCAATCAAGGATTCTTACGAGTTTGCAGGATGGATTGTTAAGGGCATGGAAAACAAGACATGGCCTGTTGTAAATTATATATTTGATACATCTAATGGTGGAGATGTTACCCTTGTAGCAACTTGGAAAGAGAAAGAGTATAAGATTTCATATACTTTGGATGGTGGTTCTTTTAAATATGCTGATAGCAATCCAAGTGTATTTACCAACTTTATGGATGATATAGAACTTGAAGCTCCAATTAAAGATAATTATCTATTCATGGGTTGGGTTGAAGTTGGAAATGAAGGTAATAGACCTATTATTAATTATATTGTTAAAGCAAATGAGCTTCGAACTGATATTGCATTGAAGGCAATATGGACAACAAAATCATATGCAATTAACTATAATCTTAATGGTGGATATTTCTCTCGTGGTGTTGTTCTTAATCCAATTAGTTATACAATAAAGGATGCTGATTTTACTTTAACAAATCCAGTTAGAGACGGTTATGAATTCCTTGGTTGGGTAAGAACTGCCTATGCTTCAACTGATATTCCTTCTTTGACATTGAATGTTGATACTTCAAAGGGAGGTTCTCTCTCTTATGATGCACTTTGGAAAGCAAATTCCTACACTATTACTTATGACTTGGATGGTGGAGACTATCTGTATGGCAATAGCAATCCAAATGCTTATACTGTTGAGTCTTCATTCACACTTGCAAATCCACACAAAGATGGATACACATTCCTTGGTTGGATTGTAAGTGGAGATCCAATGGAAAGTGTAAATGAAACTGTAACTGTAAGACTTGGAACTACAGGTAATCTTGTTTTCTATGCCATGTATGAGCAAACTTTGGTTGCTATTGGTGAAGCAACAAGACTTCAGACTGAAATTATTGAAATTGGTAAAAATGATATTCCTAGACCAGACTGGGTAATTAAGGCTCCAGAGGATTCAAAATATCATTATGAGAGAGCATATGCTTCAGGTAGTGATCTTATTACCAATATTGAGAATGCATCTGCAAAGTGTAGAGAATACCTTGCATCATACAAAGAGACTAAGGTTTCTACTGTGTCTACTGTTAAAGATGGATCAATTAATTCTACTTTGTTAGCAAAGATAGATACCTCTGTTGTTTGCTCAGAATTGGTTGAATATTGGGAAGATGCAAATGGTGGTGTATGGGTCTTGATGAGAATTGAAAAGTAAGATTTTGATTCTAAAATTTCCTAAAGTTTTAGGAAGCGATTGGGGTTGCCTTTCTAGGCAACCCTTTTTTCTTGGATCTTGGGTGTATTACTGCGTCACTGCAGCATGGGCCGTACTTTAGTACTGTCCCATGCTTTGTTTCTTGTACTGCATCCCAAGCTCCTACGAAAAATTTTATATCTTGGGTGTATTACTGCGTCACTGCAGCGATTTTATAAAAGATAGATACTTGTAAAATGTTTCATATAAAATAAAATGCTCAAAAACTTGAAGTTTTTCTTAATTTTTATTGACTATATAAGCATGTTTTTGTTAGAACAATCCCAATAAAAAAAGCCTTTTATTGGGGGTGCTTTATGGATTCGGTTGCCGATAAATTTGGTTGTAAAGTTTTCAATGACAAGACAATGCGCAGGTATCTTCCAAAAGATACATACGAAAAGCTTAAGGCTACAATTCGTGTTGGAAAAGACATTGATATTAACATTGCAAACGTTGTTGCTAATGCAATGAAAGATTGGGCTGTTGAAAACGGTGCGACCCATTACACACATTGGTTTCAACCATTAACCGGTGCCACAGCAGAAAAACACAATAGCTTTATTACCCCTTTAAAAGATGGTTCTGCAATTATGGAATTCAGCGGTAAAGAGCTTGTATCTGGAGAACCTGATGCTTCTTCATTCCCTTCTGGAGGCCTTAGAGCAACATTTGAGGCTCGCGGATATACAGCTTGGGATCCTACAAGTTTTGCATTTATAAAAGAAGAAACACTTTGTATTCCAACTGCGTTTTGTTCTTATACCGGTGAAACACTAGATAAAAAAACACCACTATTGCGTTCTATGGAACGTCTAAATGATCAAGCTCTGAGAATTCTTAGATTGTTTGGCAATACAACAACGCGCAGAGTAAGCCCAACCACAGGACTAGAACAAGAATATTTTCTTATTGATAAAGAACTTTTTAACAAGAGAAAAGATCTTAAATTCTGTGGAAGAACTGTTCTTGGTGCAAGACCAATTAAAGGACAAGAGCTTGATGATCACTATTTTGGAGCTATAAAACCTAGAGTACTTGCGTTCATGCAAGAACTAGATGAAACGCTTTGGGAATTTGGAATTGTAGCAAAAACTCGTCACAATGAGGTGGCTCCTTCTCAGCATGAGCTTGCATGCTTATTTACAACAACAAACCTTTCAATTGACCAAAACCAAGTTGTCATGGAAGAGATGAAAAAAATTGCTGATAAGCATGGCCTTGCATGTCTTTTACATGAAAAACCTTTTGCTGGAGTTAATGGCTCTGGAAAGCATAATAACTGGTCAATGGCTACAGATGATGGACTTAATCTTCTTGAACCTGGTGATTCTCCAGTTGAAAATGCTCAATTCTTGCTTTTCTTGACAGCGTTAATAGAGTCAGTTGACAGATACCAAGATATGATTCGTGTTACTGTAGCAAGTGCTTCTAATGACCATAGACTTGGAGCAGATGAAGCTCCTCCTGCTATTGTTAGTATGTTCCTTGGTGATGAGTTAACCGATATTCTTGAAAGCATTGCTCAAGGTACTGTTGCTAGTGCTCGAGAGAAAAACAAAATGATTTTAGGGGTTCATGTTCTTCCAGATTTTCCACGTGATACTACAGACCGCAATAGAACAAGTCCAATTGCTTTTACTGGAAACAAGTTTGAGTTGAGAATGCTTGGTTCTTCATTTAATGCAGCTGGTCCAAATATTGTTTTAAATACTGCTTTGGCTTCTGTTTTAGACAATTATGCAACTGAACTTGAGACTGTTGTTTCTAATGGTTCAAACTTAGATGAAGCTCTTACGGCACTAGTTGGGCGCTCTTATAGAGAGCATAGTAGAGTAGTGTTTAATGGTAACAACTATGCTCCAGAATGGAAGAAAGAAGCAAAAAAACGTGGACTATTGAATCTACAGACCACTGTTGATGCTGTTTCTGCATTCTCAAATCCTGTCAATGTTACTTTGTTTGAGAAGTATGGAATCTTCACTAAAAGTGAACTTGAAAGCCGTAAAGAGATTGTACTTGAATGCTATAATAAAACTGTCAATATTGAAGCATTAACTATGCTTGATATGATTAAAACTCAAGTTATTCCTGCAGTTGCATCTTATAGTGGAGATTACGCTTCAAGTGCTTTACAACGCAAAAACCTATGTCCAACTCTAGATATCTCTGAAGATGAGGCATATGTAGCACATTTGAATGAACTTCTAATTATGCTTCACAAAGAAAGTGCTAAGCTTCAAGATGTTGTATGCCAAGCTACATCTTGTCCAGATCTTCTTAAAAAGGGTGTTCTTTATAGCACTAAGGTACTTACCTGTATGAATAACCTACGTACAGTGGCTGATGAAGCAGAGACTATGGTATCTGGTTCTTATTGGAAATATCCAACATATTCAGAGTTATTGTTTAGCACGTGAGTTATTAGTTCACGTGCTTCTCTTCTTTTGCAAGATTGTTTGTATCAATAGAACCTCTAAAGACAACATAAGTGTCATACAGATATTCTGTAACAAAGTTAAGTACCATGTTCAAAAGAGTAACTACATACTCATTCCACTGTGGTCCTGTTGTAAGAAATTTCTCAAGAAGAGTTGATAATGGTGTAAAGACACAATAAAAAGCAAAAACTTTGAGCATAGCAATTGGCACATTGTTTGCACTTTTAAAAGTAAACTTTCTATTAAGTGTAAAATTCCAAATTACGGAAAGAACAAGGCCAATAAGAT
>CAVEGR010000100.1:0-28009 GCA_963615565.1 Phocaeicola massiliensis
CTATTGGCATGGCCCTAAATTTTAAAAGTTACGGATTAACGAGCATGAAGTTGCCATTATTGCAGATGCTTATTATGAGCTTTTTCCTCAAAACCACAATAAAAAAGTTTATTTTCTTTTTGACGAGATTCAGTATGTCAATAATTGGGAAGCTCTTGTTAATAGGCTCCAAAACACAGAAAACTGCGAGATTAACGTTACTGGTTCCAGTTCTAAACTTCTACTAAATGAAACTTCTAGTGTTTTGGGTGGACGTAAACTTGGATGGGAACTTTTTTGCTACTCATATGGAGAATTTCTTAAGAGTAAAGAGATTGAGATAAATTTTTATTCCAAAACATTTAAAGATCAGCAAGCAAATCTCTTCTCTGAATATCTAAATGTTGGCGGCTTCCCAGAGGCCGGTCTGTTTACAAAAGCAGTTTCTAGGCAAGTCTTTTTTCAAAATATTACAAATGATATTGTTTTTAGAGATATTGTGTTAAGGCATGGTGTTTCTAAGCCAGAAGTTCTAAAAAATCTAGTTTTAGTTATGATGTCAATGATGGGCAATTTAATGACAGAAAACAAACTTTATCAGAGACTTTCTGGCATGCAAATTAAAATTTCAAAACCAACATTGTCTGAGTATATAGGATACATGCTTGAATCTTACTGCTTTTTCTTAGTACCTATTCGTAGCTATAATCTTGCAGTTCAAGCAGTAAATGCAAAAAAAGTTTATTGTGCAGACCACGCACTTGCTGGTTCAATAAGTTCTTTTACCTCTGAGAACATTGGTCAGAAGCTTGAGAATATTGTTTTTCTTCATCTTAGACGTCAAACAGATAAGATTTTCTATTACAAAACTCTTTCTGGCTACGAGGTAGATTTCGCAATTGGACCAGATAATGATATTCAACTTGTTCAAGTTTGTGTAAAACTTGCTTCTGCAGAAACTTTAGAAAGAGAAAAGCGAAGTCTTATTGAAGCTATGAATGAATTAAACGTAAACACTAGTACTATTGTAACTATTGATGTAGAAAAAACGGTTAAATATGAAAATAAAACAATTAACGTAATTCCTGCTTGGAAATATCTGCTTGGCAATATCTAAACAAGTATCAAAGCTTAACTCTGCTACGGAAGGAGCGTGTAAGGGTTGTTCTGTCTGCATACTCTAAGTCTCCACCAATGGGAAGTCCAGAAGCTAATCTAGTAAGGCTTAATTCTGGAAAATCTTTTAACAAGTGCCTAATGTAAAGAGCAGTTGTATCTCCTTCTTCTGTGGGGTTTGTTGCAATGATAATTTCAGTAAAAGAGCCTTCTTTTATTCGTTTTAAAAGCTGATTAAAGGAAAGATCTTCTGGCTCAACACCATTTAGAGGATTAATAGCTCCTCCTAAAACATGAAAAAGACCACTATAAACACCAGAGGATTGAATTGTAATGACATCTTGAGGTTGCTCAACTATGCACAAAAGAGTCTTGTCTCTACTTGGATCTGTACAAACAGGGCAGGGGTCTGTCTCTGTGAAGGAACCACAAATGGAGCAAGGATGAATTTTGTCCTGAATACTTGCAATCTCTTGAGCCAAAAGAGCATTATAATCCTTTGAAGTCTTAATCAAAGAGAAGGCTATTCTTGAAGCACTTTTAGGTCCAATTCCAGGAAGGCGCGATAATAATTTGGCCAAACTCTCAATTGCGGTCATGCGTTGTACTGGGAAAACATTTGCCCTGCTTCTTGTGCGAGTCTATCTTTGATATTTTTCAATGCCGTATTTACTGCCGAAGCAATCAGAACTTGCAACATTTGAGCGTTATCCTCTGTCACTAAGGAAGGGTCAATCTTTACGCTTTCAATTTCCATATTCCCATTTGCCACAACTTCAATCATATTTCCATACGAATAACCAGTACACTTTATCTGTACCGCTTTGGCTTTCATCTCTTCTGCTTGGGTTTTAATCTTGTCCATGTTTTTCAATAATTCAAATGGGTTCATTATTTTTCCTCTTTTCCATCAAAAGCAATAATCAAATCTTCCACCAAGTTTTTTCTCTCCATTGCAAGCTTATCCTCTGTAGGAGGACTTGCAATCTTCACCAGGGGGGCAACTTGCACTGGAGTCTTTGCCTCTTCTTGTACAGGCGCCACAGTAGGCACAACCGCAACGGAATCATCTGGCACAACCGGGCTTGGACTTTCTTCCTGTGGCTGAGGCTCTTCTTGTTTTTGCTCTACCTCCACCGGCATCTCTTCCATTTGCCTTTTTTCATATTCCGATATTTCTTTCTTTTCTTCTGAAGCTTTTGGTTCTACTGTTTTCTGTGAAGCCAAAGCAGGATTTAACGGGGTAATTGTTCCGTTTAGCAAATCATTTTTTAAACGAGCAAGTTGCTCTAAAACGGTTGCATTTGAAGCTACATATTTTAAGCGAGATAATTTTGAAATTGCCAATTCAAGTTCATAGCGAGGACTCAGAGAATACCGGATATTACGGTACAGATCCAAGAAAAGGTTTAATGCTGCTTCTAGTTGTTCTTCATTAAAAGCTCCACTTATTTCTTTTGGGAAAGATTTAGGGCGTTCACCAAGAACGTTTTCACTCTTAATTCCTTCTTTCATAAGTAGAAGCGTACGGAAATAATCTGTAAAATCTTTGATAATTTGCTCTGTGCTAACGCCTTTTGCAAAAAGCTCGTTAACTTTATTCATAGCGTTTTCGCTGTGATTGGAAAGAATGTCCAACATTATTTGGTTAATTCTATCAACGCCAACTAAACCTAGTTTTTCTCTAATTTTTGCAAGAGTAATTTCACCATTGGAGAAGGCTACTACTTGGTCAAACAAAGTGTACGCATCTCTCATGGATCCAGTTGCTTCTTTTGCTACCCAGAATAAAGCATCTTGGTCTGCTTTAACATTCATTTCATCTGCGGCATCTCTTAATTCTTTTTCAATTACTTCTATTGGAATTAACTGAAAATTGAATTGTTGGCATCGGCTTCTAATGGTGGCAGGCACCTTTTGTGTTTCCGTGGTGGCAAAAATGAAGATGACGTATTGGGGTGGCTCTTCAATTGTCTTGAGAAGTGCGTTAAAGGCGCTCAGCGAGAGCATGTGGACTTCGTCAATGATGTAAATCTTGTAGCGTGAAGAAGTTGGAGGGAAGAGAACCTCCTCTTTTATAGCTCGCACGTCATTGACTCCAGTGTTGCTGGCACCATCTATTTCTATGACATCTAGGCTACTTCCCTTTGCAATGCCTCTGCAGTTGTCGCATACTCCACAAGGTGTAGTTGTGGGGCCGTTGACGCAGTTGAGAGCCTTTGCAAGCAGGCGTGCACTTGTGGTTTTTCCTACACCACGAGGACCACTGAATAGATATGCATGGGCTATTCTGTCTTGTTCAATTGCGTTTTTGAGAGTTGAGACTACAAACTCTTGACCTGCGAGGGTTTCAAATTGTTGAGGTCTTCTTCTTGTTGCCGTTACTTCATATGCCATACTTTTATGATAGCAAATAATTAAGCTCAAGGCTACAATCTTATGATTAATATGAAAAAGCTGGAAACAAATCACCTGCGTCTCTCCACTAACCACTTACCGTTGCTACCTCCCGGTCCTGGCGGGGTTGGGTGGCAGTTGGCAGCGCAGAATCTGTTTCCAGCAAAATAAAAAGCGGAGAGAGGGGGATTCGAACCCCCGAAGGCTTTTGACCTTACACGACTTCCAATCGTGCACCTTCGACCACTCGGACATCTCTCCAAATAGTAATGCCAATATAACAGAAAAAGGGTACGTTCTTCAAGTAAGGTTTTTGCAAAGACCCCTTGACTTTAAAATTTATATCCACTGTAATACCGTGATGTGACTCGGAGGGCGAGTTGTTCATTGAGCTGTTCATTGAAACGATAGCCGGACAAGAGACAGGCTGAGATGTCTGTTTTCTGTCCGGTTTTTTTATTTTTTAGCCATAGGAGGAAAGTGAAATGGATTTACTGAACGGCAAGATTAAACCTCTTTATTTTAAGTTTCTTGGCGCCGCATTTGGTAGTGCCATAATAACATCGGTTTACTCTATTGTTGATACTGCCATGGTGGGGCAATATCAAGGACCAGATGGCACTGCGGCATTGGCTGTTGTTGCACCATTTTGGAACATTATTTATAGCTTGGGCCTTCTCATGGGTATTGGTGGAAGTGTAATCTTCAGTACAAAGCGTGGTGCCAGTGCAACAAAAGATGGAAGTGAAAACCAATACTTTACTGTGGCAGTAGTTGGTTCTGTTTTTCTATCAATTTTGGCTTGGATTGGAATTATTCTTTTTGAAGATCAAGTCTTAACATTCTTTGGCGCCAATGAATCTCTTCTTGGTCTCTCTAAGGAATACGTAAGGCCAATAAAGTATGTAATTCCTCTGTTTTTATTTAACCAAATGATGTCTGCATTTTTACGCAATGATGGAGATCCTTCCCTTGCAACCATAGCGGTTCTCTCTGGTGGAATATTTAACGTGTTTGGAGATTATTTTTTTGTATTTACTTGTGATATGGGGATTTGTGGTGCAGGTTTGGCAACAGCTATTGGCTCTGGAATCTCGTTTATTGTGATGCTAACGCACTTTGTGCGACAGAAAAACACACTAAGACTAGTAAAGGTTGAAGCTTTTCTCTCAAAACTTAAAGAAATCTCTATTACAGGTTTTTCTACCTTTTTCATTGATGTTGCAATGGGAATTTTGACAGTTCTGTTTAATAGGCAGATTATGAAATATTTAGGTGCTAATGCATTGGCTATTTATGGGCCAGTCATTCAGGTTAGTACTTTTGTTCAGTGCTGTGCTTATAGTGTTGGACAAGCGGCACAACCTATCATTTCTACCAATTTTGGAGCAGCTAAACCAGAGAGAATTAAAGAGACTTTGTCTTATGCTCTGTGGACAACTGTATTCTTTGGTCTGTTCTGGACTACTTTAAGTATGGCTTGCCCAAATTTTTATATTCGTGTTTTCATGAATCCAACTCAGGAAATTTTAGACATGGCACCTGCTATTGTCAGAACTTATGCTCTCTCTTTTCTGTTGTTACCTTTTAATATTTTCTCAACATATTTTTTCCAGGCTATTGCACAAGCAAAGGTAGCTTTTGTTGTTTCCGTTTCACGAGGATTGGTAATAAGTGGTATTTTAATACTTACTTTGCCAGTAATTGCGGGAGCTTCTTCTATTTGGTTTGCAATGCCAATTACAGAATTATTTGTTGCAATCTATGCAGGAGTAAAGATCAAGAAATATGTGTCAAATGAAAAGAAAACCCAGTAGCTGGAAATTAGGCTACTGGGTGTTTTTGACGGAGTGAGTGGGATTCGAACCCACGGTGAGGACAAGCCCCACACCAGATTTCGAGTCTGGCTCCTTCAACCTCTCGGACATCGCTCCTAATTTTATGAGGAAACTTCTCTTAAATGAATTATAGTCCTAGCTGTTTCAGAATTGTAATCATGTAAGCTCTTTTCTCTCTGCGAGCATAATCCATTACGTTATGGCCTTGCCAATCGCAAATGTTGATGTCTGCACCACAAGAAAGGAGCTGAGAGAAAATTCTTGTGTTCTCATTTGCTTGTACAGCCATGATGAGAGGAGTTTCTCCAAGATAATTTCTTGCATTAATGTCTGCACCTGCTTCAACTAAAGCTTCAACAACTTTTGGATTAGAACACTTATTAGCTGCAAGATGCAATGCGTTGGACTTATATTTTGGCTCTACAGCGTGGAGATCTGCTCCTGCATGAAGAAGAGCTTTAAGAACTACAACGTGTGGATTGTATTGGGCTGCAAGCATAAGAGGTGTCATGCCCCAATCATTTGCACAATTAACATCAGCGCCCTGTTTGAGAAGATCGTTGATTTCCTTTGCTTTTGTTGCTTCAACAGCGGCGGCTAGAAGTTTTTTATTAAGCACTTTTTTTTGTTTGTCATCATATTATCCTTGTTATTCTTTCTAATAATGAAAGATAACAAAGCCGATTATTTCAGAAAAATCCATTTATGTAAACTGTTAAAGCCCTCTTATATTCTCTTTTAGGTCTTTTAAGATTACTCTTTCATACTTGGTATGTTTGGAATATAATCTACAAAAAAGGCTAAGGAACTGTGGCAAGATAAGTTGAAATGGTTCAATTATTTTGGGATAGTTCTATAATGTTAGGGAGGGCTCAAATGATTCCTTATGACATCATAAAAAAAATACCAAAGGTTGAACTTCATGACCATCTTGATGGGGGTTTAAGGCCATCTACAGTAATTGATCTTGCGCAAGAACATGACATTTCAATTCCAAGTACAGATCCTACAGAATTAAAAAGCTGGTTTGAACAAGGCTGTAAACTAAAGAGCCTTCCTCTTTACTTAGAGACTTTTGCGGTTACCACAGCTGTGATGCAAACAAGAGAAGCCCTTGTAAGAGTTGCTTATGAAGCAGTTTTAGATTGGTGTGCTGAAAATATTGTTTATGGAGAAATTAGATTTGCGCCAATTCTTCACACAGAAAAAGGTCTTTCCATGGCTCAAGTTGTTGAGGCTGTTTTGGATGGAATGGAATTAGGAAGAAGAGAAACAGGGGTTCAGTATGGTGTTATTCTTTGTGCTATGAGAAACCAAAGCCCCAACATAAGTCTTGATATTGCAAAACTTGCTGTTGCATATAGGGATAGAGGTGTTGTTGGCTTTGATCTTGCCGGAGATGAAAGTGGCTTTCCTCCAAAGCAACATATAGATGCTTTCCAGTATATTAGAAACAAGAATTTTAATATTACAATCCATGCAGGAGAGGCGTTTGGCCTTGAGTCTATTTGGCAAGCAATTCAAGTTTGCGGAGCTCACAGAATAGGACATGGTACACATCTTGTAGATGATATGAGTCTTGATGGTCTAAGAATTGAACAAATGGGAGATTTGGCACATTTTATCCAAGATAAGAGAATACCTTTGGAGATGTGTCTTTCAAGTAATATTGGAACGGGAGCTGCAAATAGCTTTGGAACGCATCCGTTTATTATTTTCTTCCGCAATCATTTCAGAGTTTTCTTATGTACAGATAACAGACTTATGAGCAATACTAGCATGACAAAAGAGCTAGAAATTGCTTGTGACAATTTTGGTTTAACTTTGAAAGATCTTGAGAAAATTAGCATTAATGCTATGAAGAGTGCCTTTGTTCATCACGATGAAAAACTTAGCATAATCTATGAGGTCATCAAAAAACAGTTTGCTGACCTCAAAAAAGAGTATGGTTATTCTGACTGGAACTAGACTTACGAGATTTTTGCAATAAGGGCTTTGACTTCAGAAACAAGGTTGTCTAGATCAAAGCTCATTACTTCTTCTTCATTGTTTCTCAGCTTTACTTCGCATTTCCCTTCTTTGTAACTTCTGTTGCCAAGGGTAATTCTAATAGGAAGTCCAATGAGGTCAGCATCTGCAAATTTTACGCCGGCTGTTTCTTTTCTATCATCATATAGAACTTCAATGCCGGCAGCTTCTAGCTCATTGGCAATCTTATCAGAGATATCGGTATCCTTAATTAGACTAATGAAGTGAACTTGGTATGGTGCAACCGCAATTGGGAGTTTCAGACCATTGGCGTCATTGTATTCTTCGCAAAGACAAGCAAGAAGGCGCCCTATGCCAATGCCGTAGCTGCCCATGATGACTGGTTTGCGGACTCCGTTTTCGTCCTGGTAGTAGCAATTCATGGCCTCAGAATATCGGGTGCCAAGTTGGAAAATGTTGCCAACTTCAACGCCTTTGGATGCGTTAAGGGGTTGTTCGCATTCTGGGCATGAGTATCCAGATGCTGCGCTGGCTATGTCTGCAACCTGTCCTTGGTAGTCAATGCCGTAATTTGTGTTCAGATAATGATATCCTTCTTTGTTGGCTCCAGCTACAAGGTTGTTGGATTTAGCTACAGAGTCGTCAATTATGATGACAGTGCCTTCTTTTGCACCAATTGGAGAACCAAAGCCTGGAACCATGCCAGCTGCAAGAATTTCGTCTTCATGTGCAGGCCTAAGAGAGTTGGCTCTTGCTGCGTTTTGGAGTTTGTTTTCTTCAATGTCCATGTCTCCACGTACAATGCCAACTATTAGTTTGTCCTGTTCTTCGCCATTTGTATCATCAATGAAAGATCCAACCATGAAAAGAGCTTTGGCCGTCTTTGTTGCTGGTATATTGAGGAATGCACAGAGGTCATCAATTGTCTTTGCATGTGGTGTTGTAACGAGCTCTTTTGCTTTTGGTTCTTCTACAAAATATTGCTTTTTGAAGGTTGCAACCTGACGGTTTGCGGTGTAGCCACAATGTGGGCATGTAATAATTGTATCTTCTCCAATTGGGGAGAGGTACATGTACTCGTGTGAGACTTTTCCTCCCATCATGCCACTGTCACTTCCAACGGCAATTACAGGAAGGCCACAACGCTTGTAAATTCTGAAATAGGCATCGTAATGAGCTTTGTATACCTTTTCAAGTCCGGCTTGGTCTCTATCAAAGCTGTAGCTGTCCTTCATTGTAAACTCTCTGACTCTTATAAGACCTGCTCTTGGTCTTGGGTCATCACGCCATTTGGTTTGAAGTTGGTAGACCAAAAGAGGAAGTCTCTTGTAGGAGTCAATTACATTGCGTCCAAGGTCTGTGGCACACTCTTCATGGGTCATGGCCAAGCACATATCGCGGTCATTGCGGTCCTTAAAGCGGCTCATTTCACGGTCTATGCTGTAGAATCTTCCAGTTTCTTTCCAAAGATCGCCTGGATTTACAACTGGCATGAGGATTTCCTGCGCACCTAGGGCGTTCATCTCCTCTCTCACTATAGCCGATATTTTTTGAATTGATCTGAATCCAAGAGGTAGCAGTGAGAAAATTCCTGCTGCAAGTTGGTCAATATAACCTGCTCTTAATAGATACTCATAACCTTTGCAATCAGCCCCATTTGGTGCTTCTCTAAGGGTTTTTGAAAACAATTTGCTCATTCTCATAAAACTGCTCCTCATTGTTGGCATTTTAATTTCCCCAACGCCGTGCAATTTTACCAAAATGGGCTAGTGAATACAACCTTTAAAGAGAGCTTTGTGGAGGCCGTCTTGTAAAAGCCTCTAAACAAAATTTGCAAAAACCATTGTTGGATGATAGAATGAAAGAAGAGGTTTGAATCTCTAGAAAATTTTTTAAAGGACAACCTATGCTTGATACTCAAACATTAGAGGCTTTAAAAGCCAAGGCTACGGATTTGAGGATCTCCACAATCCATGAGATAGCCCATCTAGGAAATGGACACATTGGTGGTGCAATGTCCATCATTGAAGTTCTTACGTATCTCTATTTTCATGAAATGAACATAGACCCAAGCAATCCTGCAATGGAAGGTAGAGATAGATTTGTGTGCTCTAAGGGTCATGCAGGTCCTGCTGTTTATGCAACTCTTGCAGAGAAAGGCTATTTCCCAAAAGAATGGCTTATGACTCTTAATCAGGGAGGAACAAATCTCCCAAGCCATTGCGACATGCTCAAGACCCCTGGAATTGATTTTACAACGGGTTCTCTTGGACAAGGTGCAAGCGCAGCAGTAGGCATTGCTCTTGGACAGAAAATTAAAGGTGAATCTTCTTATACTTATTTAATGATTGGTGATGGAGAAAGCCAGGAAGGTCAAGTTTGGGAAGCTGCAGAATTTGCTTCAACTCAAAAACTTGGAAACCTCATTGCATTTACAGATTTCAATCGCCAACAGTTAGATGGTTATACTGAAGATATCATTTGCATGGATAACATTGATACAAGATGGCTTGGATTTAACTGGCATGTGCAACGCATCAACGGTCACGATTTCAAGCAAATTGACCACGCTGTTCAGTGTGCCAAGGCTGCTAAAGATAGGCCAAGCATGATTATTCTTGACACAATAAAGAGTAATGGCTATTTACCTGGTGAAGGAATTAAGGCAAATCACAGCATGACAGTAAGCCATGAAGACGAAGAAAGGGCCATTGCTGCCCTTCTAGGAGGTGCAAAATGAGAGACACATCCGATATCCAGAACATGAGAGATGCAATGAATGCAGCTATCTTTGATCTTGCCACAGAACATCCAGAGGTAGTTCTTTTAGATTCAGATCTTGTCAGCTGTCTTGGCAGTTCAAATTTCTTTAAGCAGTTTCCGGACAGAGCTTTTAACTGTGGTATTGCAGAAGCTAACATGGTTGGTGTTGCTGCGGGTCTTTCTTCTATGGGATTTGTGCCTTTTGCACATTCTTTTGGTGTTTTTGCTTCAAGAAGAGCATATGACCAGTTCTTTCTCTCTGTAAACTATGCAAAGAGAAGAGTTCACCTCATTGGTACAGACCCAGGAGTTACAGCTCAGCTTAATGGCGGAACCCACATGCCTTTTGAAGATGTTGGACTTATGAGACTTATTCCTGATCTTATTGTTCTTGATCCATCAGACACTCAAAGCTGTTATGAGCTTGTTCGTCAGGCTTATGAAAGCGGACATAGTTCTTATACAAGAATCCGCAGAAAGGGAGCAACACACCGCTATCCAGTAGGAACTAAGATTGAACTTGGTAAAGGAATTGTTCTTAAAGAAGGAAAAGATCTTACTATTGTTGCAACAGGTGAAACTCTTGTTGGAGAAGCTGAAAAGGCACATGAAATTCTTGCTTCTAAAGGAATCTCTGCTCGTTTGATTGATCTTCACACAATTAAGCCTTTGGATACAGAGCTAATTGAAAAAGCTGCCAAAGAAACTGGACATATTCTTGTCTGTGAAAACTGCCGTTATGCTGGTGGTGTTGGTGAAGCAATTGCTGCACATCTTGCTAAAACATGTCCTACTAAGATGGATTTTGTTACCGTTGGTGAGAGATTTGGAGAGGTTGGAAAGCTTGACTATCTCTTAAAGTCTTTCCACTTTACAGCAGAAGATATTGCAGCAAAAGCTGAAGCATTAGTGAAATAGAGGTTGGAGGTTTTGCAAAACCTCTAAAGCTCTAAAGTATGACAAACTTGTAGGCTGTTGTTCTTAAGTTTCTAGTTAAGTTTCTAGTTAAGTTTCTGGACAATAGCCTATTTCTTTATAAACAGCACGTTTTTGTGCATCTTCACAGCCGTTCCAAGGCTTGTTTATGTTTTCACTCTTATAATGTTCTGTCATGTACCAAAGGTCGTGAGCAACTCTTTCTAGATTTTTTGATTGTAGTTCACTCATAGCTTTTGCAAATTCTTTTTGGTTTTTTGAATCAAGAGCTTCCAATGAGAGTTCAAGTATTCTTGTCATGTGTGGTAGACAAAAGCCTTTGGATCTTGCAAACGCATCTCTAAAATTTTGTTCTTGCCCCCAAAGGTATGCTATTGTGAAACAATAACGGTTAAGTCTATCTTCCATGCGGTTACAAATTAAACAGTTTCCCTGCGGATCTTCAACTCTGTTTTCTATTATCTTTGACAGTTTTGCAATTGTTTTCTTTGGATTATGTGTATTGGATAGCTCTGAGAGTGATTTTTCTATTGTTGTTCTTGTTTTGGTAAAATGAGATTCCCAAAGAACCGCCATGGCATTAGGGCTTCCACTTTTGACTAGTAAGTCTGTGTGTTTTGGGCAAAAACCTATTTCGTTGACCTTGATACGGGTCTCTGGGTTCATTACTGATGCTCCAAGGTAGAATTTGAGAGAATCTTCTTGTGCTTGTTGCATAAGGTCACAGAGAAAGCATTCACTATTACTTGTTATTCCATCCCAAACAGGAATTGTTTCTAGTTGATATTTGATGCTCATTATGTCTTCTTTTTTATTTTTTTCTCTAATGTTAGTTGTTTGTTTTCTACTTTAGGCTCGTCTGTTACCCGTTTTCTGACCGGTTCCATTATCAGCAGATTTCTGTCAAAGTGATAGTACTCTATGCCGTTTTCATTTGCTACATAGACAAGTATGTAGCTCTTTTGAGGCAAGAATGAAACTGCCGTGACGTAGTCACATCCCAAAGTTTTCATGAAGGAAAGGTCTTTTTGTTCTGATTCTGTAAGATAATCATTTCTACATAGGATTGAGAGTAAATGATGGCTTTTTTCTCTATTATGCACAAGAATATCGGGATTTATGGTCTTTTTGGACCGTGATATGACAGGACATAGGTCAACCGAATATGAAGAAGGAGAGAGCTCTTCGTGAATATGTAGTGCAAGGGCGTGTGCAAGAGCTATACGGTTGCGAGGCCATGAGAAGAGTGCCTTGTCTTGTGTTTCAAGGCTAACAAGGGCTTTTGTGAAGATGTCAAAGACTTTGATGCGGCTTCTCGTTGTCATACTGTAATTCTAACAGCATTTGTTCAATCAAGCAATTTATAAGTTTTGCAATGCAAAGACTACTGTAGAAACTTTTTTATGAGGATGGCGCGCGAAAAAGTCTTCTAAAAAAGACCCGTTTTGAAAAAATTAGAAGACTTTTTCTTCTAAAAATTTCAAAACGGGCTGAATTTGGTATAAAAGTTCTATATGAGAGGTTTTTTGAAAAAACTATTCATCCTTTTTGATAATCAGGTGAAGTTCATCAAGTTGCTTCTGATCAACATCATTTGGACAATCGTCCATAGGGGAGATTGCAAAGCTGTTCTTTGGGAAAGCAATGACTTCTTTAATTGAAGATTGCTCACTCATTATCATGACCATACGGTCAATTCCAGGAGCAATACCGCCGTGTGGTGGTGGTCCAAACTTAAATGCGTTAAGCAGGAAGCCAAACTTCTTTTCGCCTTCTTCATCTGAGAAGTTACAAATGCGGAAGATTCTCTTCTGAAGTTCAACATCATGAATTCTTATTGAGCCAGAGGCACATTCATAGCCGTTACAAACCATGTCATACAAGTCTCCACGAACCTCTCCAGGATTCTCTTCAAGTGTGTCAATGTACTTGGCCTGTGGCATGCTGAACATGTGGTGAGCGGCTTCCCAATGACCTTCTTCCTCGTTGTACTCAAACAATGGAAAATCTACAATCCAGCAGAACTCAAAGCCCGGTTTAATAATACCAAGGTCTTTTCCAAGCTTGGATCTAATAGCACCGGCGGAAGCACAACACTTCTTCCAATTCTCATGTGCAACCATGAGAATAACATCTCCTTCCTTTGCTCCCATGAAGTCACAAACTTCTTTCTCGTGGCCAACAAAGAATTTTGCTGCACTGCCAGAAAGAGCGTTATTTGCACCAACTTTGATGAAAGGAACAAATTGAGCACCATAAACTTTAGCTGCTGCTGCAATCTCATCAAGATATTTTCTTGTGAAATCAAAGCCCTCTGTTTTTGGAGCACAAATAGCCTTAACATAGCCTTTATTGGCTAAAATTGTCTTATAGGCATCAAAAGAGGACATCATTACAAGATCTTTTATATCTTTGATTTCGCATCCAAATCTGAGATCTGGCTTGTCGCAACCATAGGTATT
Organism: Phocaeicola massiliensis; assembly: GCA_963615565.1. GTDB lineage: Bacteria > Spirochaetota > Spirochaetia > Sphaerochaetales > Sphaerochaetaceae > UBA9732. The sequence continues at coordinate 13,481 of CAVEGR010000100.1, forward strand.
CATTGAATCATAGTAATCAATTCTTCTGAAATGGGCTGGAAGCTCGTAGTTCATAACTTCCTTAAAAACATGGCCAAACAGTCTTTCAATAAGGGCAAGGACATCATCTCTCTTTACAAAGCTCATCTCAATGTCTAGCTGAGTAAACTCAAGTTGTCTGTCTCCTCTGGCATCCTCATCTCTGTAACATCTTGCTATTTGGAAGTATTTGTCAAAACCACTAACCATGAGAAGTTGTTTATAAAGCTGTGGGCTTTGTGGAAGAGCATAGAACTTTCCTGGATACTTTCTTGATGGAACAAGGAAGTCTCTTGCTCCTTCTGGAGTTGATCTAATAAGAGTAGGTGTCTCAATCTCATAGAAACCTTCTGTGTAAAGGTATTCTCTTATTGCTTTGATAAACTCATGTCTGAGTTTTATTCTATTTTGCATTCCGCTTGAACGAAGGTCTAAGAATCTATACTTGAGTCTTAAATCTTCATTTGCAGCATTTTCGCTGTCAATCATAAACGGAAGAGTTGCACACTTTGACAAGATAGAAATTTTTTCAGCCTTAACTTCAACTTCACCAGTTGCCATGTCATGGTTAATCATATTTTCAGGTCTAAGTCTTACAACACCTGTTACCGCAATGCAGTATTCCATCCTAAGCTCTGAAGCGGTCTTCTGAAGCTCAGGGCTAGCATCATCATCTACAACAACTTGGGTAATGCCATACCTATCTCTTAGATTGATGAAATGTAGTGCACCGTGATTTCTATCTCTGTGCACCCAGCCGTTAAGAACAACAGTTTTTCCCGCGTCAGCTCCTCTGAGCTCTCCGCATGTTACAGTACGCTGATCAAAATTCATGCTAAGTACCTCTTTGAGCACCAATTGTACCATTATGAAAATTGTCCTTCAAGATATTAAAGAGTTTATTAGAGAGGTTTTTGCAAAGCGGTCTTCATGAAGGCAATTTTGCAAAAAACTCTTTAATAAGTTGAGATTTTATATAGAATAGTGAAGATAGAATAATGAAGAGATTTTCGCAAAAGCGTTTTGAGGTAAATGAGTGAAAAAAGTCCTGATAATTACACTAGCAATAATTGTTGTTTTACTTTCTTCTTGCTCTACAATTAAAAAAGAATTCATTAGAACTAAACTAGGTGTAAGTAGGGAAGAAGTTATAGAATTACAGCAGACTATGGACCCAGATACAAAGTTGTCAGAAGAATCGGCCTTAGCACTATATATGATGAATAAATATATGAATGCAGATGGCACTTTCAAGGGACAGCCAGAGCCAGAGTTGAAAGGAGACAGGGTTACAATTACTGTTCAGTTAACAAATTGCAATTTGTGGATTACATACCCTAAACAGTGGAATGAAGACAGCTCAGAGGTTTTGCCAGTTTTATTTTACACCCATGGAGGGGCTTACAATAGTGGAAAATATCTCACATATCAGTCTTTTGTGGGGGAGCTGTCTGATAGGTTGAATGCAATAGTTTTCTTTGCAGATTACAGACTTGCACCTGAAAATAAGTTTCCAGCTGGCGTTGATGATGTTTGGGAAGCCTATTGTTATATGCTAGAACATGCCTTTGAGTATGGTGCAGATGCAAGCAAAGTGGCCATAGCAGGTGATTCATCGGGTGCAAATTTTGCTACAGGGATTTCCATTAGATTGAAAGAAAATGGAATGAAGCAGCCTTCATGCGTTGTTTTAATGTATCCTAGTTTGACAGTTAAAGGCGAAATTAAGGCATCACATCTTCTTTTTGGGGGTTTTGACGGGCGTAAAGTTATGCTTAGTGGCCCGTTGATGGCTCAAGTTCTTGATGATTACTTGGAAAAGCCAGAAGATGCATATGAGCCATACGCATCACCACTATTGATGCTTCAAGGCACACTTAAGATAGAAAACTGGGAAAATGAATACGAAAAGGCCGCTGTTGAGTTGGATGAGGATGGCTCTTTTATTCTTGCAGACCATCTCATCCAGGTTGCGGGTGCAGATACTTTGCGAGATGACGGAATTATGTATCATGCTCTTCTTACTATGCTGGGCACGAACTCTACTCTTCATAACTATAAGAACACAATTCACGGCTTTGTTCAATTTTATCAGCTTATCCCAGAGGGCGAAAAAGCTCTCAAGGAAGCTTGTTCTTACATAAAGGATCACTGGAAATGAGCACATTATTTGTTGTGGCCACGCCAATTGGAAATCTAGAAGACATCACTCTACGTGCAATTCGCATATTAAAAGAGACCGATATCATTGCTTGTGAAGACACTAGACATACTCAAATGATGCTTAATCATCTTGAGATTACAGGTAAACGACTAATAGCCTGCCATGCACACAATGAAGAAAATTCAAGTGCTGGCATTGTGAACCTCTTAGCTCAAGGATTATCTGTTGCCTATGTGAGTGATGCCGGCACTCCAGGAGTAAGTGATCCAGGAAGTAGATTAGTTAGAAAAGTAAGAGAAGCAGGTTTTACAGTGGTTCCAATTCCTGGAGCAAGTGCTTGTATAACATTAATTAGTGCTGCAGGAATGGCAGGAAAAACATTTACATTTGAAGGGTTCTTAAGTCCTAAGAGCGGAAGACGTAAAAATAGAGTAAAAGAGCTTTTGTCTCGTAATGAAGCTTTTATTATTTATGAATCTCCTTTTAGAATTGAAAAACTTTTGGATGAGCTTTGCGAGCTGTGCCCAGAAAGAACCATTGTTCTTGGGCGTGAATTAACTAAAGCTTTTGAGCAGATTATCAGCGGAACTCCTTTGCAGGTAAAAGAGGAGTTAAAAGTTGTTAAAGGAGAGTTTGCTCTTTGTGTTTTACCCCAAGATAAGGGAGTTGTTGATGATAACGAAGAAGAAGCTTGAGAGTCTTAAAGAGGGAGTAAGTCGTAGAAAAATATCCATGATTATGCATCAAGCAGCCTTTGATGTGAATGCTGGCAAAGAGGTTGATTTAGATTATATAAATGATGTCCTGTCTTTAACAAAATACGAGAAAATTGACCCTTCTTTAGAAAGACGAGCCATTGTTATAAAGTTGGACGATATAAGTAGTGACATATTAAAAAAGCTTGGAGCAGAGCCTTCTGACTGGGATTTTAGAGAAACTACTACAGGTAATTTGGATGCTAGCGCAAGAGTTTTGCAAGACAAAGTTTTGGTATTAGATAGAATAAGAAGTCCTTATAATGTTGGTGCAATTTTTAGAAGTGCAGATTCTTTTGGTATAAGTAAAATTATTCTTGTTGAAGGGACAGCCTCTCCTGAACATGTTAGAGCACAAAGAACTTCAATGGGGACAGTTTCAACTGTTGATTGGTCTTTTATGAATGAAGAAGAGCTTGTCTCTTTTTTGAAAACATATGAAAAAGATGAAGTTCTTGCTTTGGAAGTAGGAGGGGAAGATATTACATCTTTTTCTTTTCCAACGCGGGGTGTTGGAATTCTTGGCTCTGAAGAGTTTGGCATAAGTCCTGTAGTTTTAGCTTGTGCTGGAAGACGCGTTTCTATACCTCTAGGAGGAAGCAAAGGATCTCTGAATGTCTCTGTTGCAGCTGGCATTTTCATGCAGCATTGGTATTCTTGCTAACGATAAAAGGAAAGCCAATATGAACAATAAAGATAATAAAGTTTTGGATATGATTTTAGAAAAGAAGATTATCACAATTGTGCGCGGTATATATGGAGATGATCTTAGAAAGCTTGCAAATGCTTTGTATGAAGGCGGCATAAGATTCATGGAGGTTACATTTGACCAAAATGACCTGGACTGTATTGCAAAGACTACTGATGCAATCTCTATGCTTAATACTAATTTTTCTGATTGTGATTTTTATACTGGAGCAGGAACTGTTCTTACTAAGGCTCAGGTTAAGGCTGCTTTTAATGCTGGTGCAAAATATATTATTTCTCCAAATACAAATCCTGAAGTGATTAGATACACCAAGGAGCTTGGACTTGTTTCAATTCCGGGGGCTATGACTCCAACTGAGATCCTACTTGCACATGATTGTGGTGCTGATATTGTAAAGCTGTTTCCTGCAACATCGCTTGGTCTTAAGTTCGTTAAGGATATTCTTACACCAATAAGTCATGTTGCTATAATTGCTACTGCTGGAATAACAGAGGAGAATTTTGCTGAATTCTTGAAACTTGGGCTTAAGGGTGCAGGTATAAGTGGAAGACTGACAGACAAGAAACTTATAGCAGAAGGTAACTGGGCAGAGTTTACTCGCAGAGCAAAAGCTTTTGTTAAGATTGCTAATGAAAACAGAAAGACAGGATGGTAAAATTTACCAACTTTAGTGGATTTCCAAAAATCTTTAAACTCTCTTTTTTATGAGGGCACTGTCCTATTTTTTGTATTTCTCTTTCCTGTATAAAGTTATTAAAACTTGGCACGAGTTTTGCAATAGTGTTTTCGGCCACAAGTGTTGTGGCTTATAGGAACAGTTCCTTAGAAAATAACCTTATAGGGGGATAAAAAATGAACGTATTTAAGAGAATTCACGACATTTTTAGTTCAAATGTAAATCATGCTTTAGACAAGATGGAAAATCCTTCTAAGATGATTAGGTACAGCATTACTCAAATGGAAGAAACTTTAGAAAAGGCAAAAGAAAGTGCATCAGAGACTCTTTGTACAATAAAAGGAAGAGAGAAGGCTTTAGTTGAGTATCAAGCAGCTGCTACTCGTTGGGAAGTAAGAGCGCAAATGGCTGTAAAGAGTGGAAAAGAAGAACTTGCAAAAGAAGCAATTTCTGAAAGACAAAAAGCTGCTACTAAAGTTAAAGAAGTTGAAGAAGAATTGAAAACTTTAAGAGAAATTTCTGCAAGCCAAGAAGCGCAGATAGCAAAACTTTCAGAGAAACTTCAGGAAGTTAAGGCCAAAGAAAGAACTTTAGTTGCCAGAGCCGAACATGCAAAAGAAAAGATTGAAATGGAAAAACAGATTAATTCTTTTGATTGCTCAGATGCAGTTAAGCGTTTTAATGAGATGGAAGAAAAGGTTGAACGGCTTGAAGCAGAAGCTTCAGTTGCTTCTCAGTCAAACAAGGTTGAAGCTTCTTTTGTAAGTATGGAGCAGGATGCCAGCGTGGAAGCTGAGTTCAATGAGCTAAAAGCTAAGTTTGCAAAATAAGGATTACCAAGTTTTAACATTTAAAGGTTTTGTAAAAACCTCTTCACAAAGCTCATTTTGCAAAAACCTCTACAGAGATGATTTATGCTTTCTATAAAGGCCTCTAAACTGGTCATAAGAAAGCTCCATAAGAACGGCAGCCTCCTTTTGGTTGCCGTTTGTTTTTTGTAAAGCTCTTTCAAGAAGATTTTTCTCAATGGCCTCTTTTGTACTGTTGAGTTGATTTATTGGTATGTTATCATAGAAAGAGGCTATTGTTTGAGGTTTTTCTTCTATTTGTAGTTTTTCTCTACCTGTTTCTTTTTGATCAAAAGGGTTTATAAAAGGATCAATTTGAATAGAAGAGATTAAGGCTCCTTTACTTCTATAAACAGCTCTTTCAATTACATTCTTAAGTTCTCGTACATTACCTGGCCAAGAATATGAAAGTAGTTTTGCTTGAACATCTTCAGAAAAAAGTGGAGGTTCTGTCAGTCCACATTCTATTGACATTCGAGTTGCAAAATAGTTTGCCAAGATGAGAATGTCTTCTCCTCTTTCTCTTAATGGAGGAACAAAGATTACTTCAAAACTTAACCGGTCTAATAGATCTTCTTTGAACTTTCCTTGCTCACATAGTTCTTTTAGGTTTGCATTTGTTGCCCCAATAATTCTTACATCTGCTTCATGTGTTACTGAGGAGCCAACTCTTTCATAAGTTCCATATTCTACAACACGCAAAATTTTTTCTTGTACTTGCATTGGAATGTTTCCAATTTCATCTAGAAAGAGAGTTCCTCCTTGGGCTTCTTCAAATCTTCCCTTTCTAGTTTTATTTGCTCCTGTAAATGCTCCTTGTTCATAACCAAAGAGTTCACTTTCTATCAAAGAAGGTGTAAGAGCTGCGCAGTTAAGTGTAACAAGAGGTTTTTGCCAACGTTTAGACAAATAATGAAGTCTACTGGCTGCAAGTTCTTTTCCGCTTCCTCTTTCTCCTATTACAAGAACACTTCTATCTACGGTTGCAGCTTCTGCAATTCTATGCAAGAAGTCAAGAAATACTTCAGATTCGCCTATGTAGTTTTCAGTCTGCCTGTCCATATGGTAAAATTTACCAAAAAAGGTTAAAATTGCCAAGTCGTGTAGTGCTCAAAGTGCTAAAAAGACATATTTTGTGCTTTTTTTTGAGAAAAAAACTACTTGGCATGAAAGTTGCTACATAGAAAGTATAAAAGTATAAAAAATATAAGGAGTTTTATCATGGGAGTTTTTTCTAGATTTCTTGATATTGTAAATTCAAATATAAATGCACTTTTAGATCAGGCTGAAGATCCTGAGAAAATGATTAAGCTTATGATTAATGAGATGGAAGATACCATTATTGAGATTAAGACAAGTTGTGCATCCGTGATTGGCTCAAAAACCACTTCAGAAAGAAAAATTAAAGAACTTGAAGCCCTTATTGCTCGTTGGCAGGCTAGAGCTGAACTTGCTATAGCAAATGGTAAGGACTCTCTTGCAAGAGAAGCTTTACTTGAAAAAAAGAAACTTTCTGAAGAATTGTCCAAGTTGAAGGAAGAGACACAAAAGTATGAAAGTGCAATTGAAAAGTATAAAGCAGATATAGCTCAGCTTGAAGAGAAACTTGCTAGTGCAAAGGAAAAATATAAGAAGATGAGAGAAGAGAGCCAAAAGGCACAGGAACAAAGTGCAAAGAACTCTTCTTATAGTTTTTCATTTAGCTCCTCTAGCTCTTCAGATAAAGGATTTTCCGATAAATCTGACAAAGAAGATCCAATGGAACGTTTTAGTAGAATGGAAGAGCGAATTGATAGAATGAAAGCACGTAAAGAGCAAGAGCAACAACAGGCAAAGAAGGAAGAAGATTTAGAACAACGTTTCAAAGATTTAGAAGAGTTAAATTCAATTCAGAAGGAACTTGATGAATTAAAGAAAAAGATGGAAAACAACTAATGAGGGGAAATACAATGGCAACAAAAAGACTTTATAGATCAAAAAATGGTGAAATCTTTGGGGTTTGTAAGGGCATTGCACAATGGAAAGATTTTTCAGTAGATGCTGTTAGACTTGTTTTTATACTGGTAGCAATTTTTACAGCAGTTTTTCCTTGTTTAATTATTTATACTATTTTAGGTTTCATTCTTCCTGTGAATCCTTATGAGGAGGATGAAGTTAAAGGATCCAAGAAAAGCAAGAATAAATATTATTACAATCCAGAACCAGAAGACTTTATTTCTCCAAATGCTGAATCTAGTGAGCAAGAAGAGAGAAAAAAGAAAGAAAGTGACTGGGACTCTAGATTTTATTCTGGAAAATAATCAAAAAACCTCTAAGAAAAGAAAGAATTAACTAGAAGGCTTGGAGAGCTCGTAGAGCTTTCTGAGCCTATCTTCAATTATGCGGTTTAGTGTGTTTTGAGGAAAAGTTCCTTTTATATTCCGTTCTCCACTTGGGCGTAGTGTTAATATTTCCAAGCCTTCGTCTATTGTAGAAATAGGGTAGATGTGAAACTTTCCATTTTGAATTGCATCTATGATATTGTCTGGCAAAATTAAAGACTTAACATTTTGTTTTGGAATTATGACGCCTTGTCTTCCAGTAAGACCCATCTTCTCACAAATTGAGAAAAAACCACTTATTTTTTCATTTATTCCACCAACAGGTTGAATATCTCCCATTTGATTTACAGAGCCGGTAACAGCAATATCTTGACGCACGGGCAGCTCTCCAATGGCAGAAAGTAGAGCAAAAAGTTCTGAAGAAGATGCACTATCACCATCCACTTCTGCATATGACTGCTCAAAACAAATTCCAGCATAGATTGAAAGAGGAAAAGAACGTGCATACCGCTTTCTCAGATATCCTTCCAAAATAAGAAGGCCTTTATCATGTATCTCCCCGGAAAGGCCAGCCTCATGCTCAATATTTACAATTCCTTCAGAGCCTGGTGCAACAGAAACCGATATCACTGTAGGTGTTCCAAATGAAGCTAGACCTCTATCCATGACAGCAAGACCGTTTACAACACCAACCTTTGTACCAGCTAAAGAGATTATCATTTCACCTTCTTCTATCTCTTTGTTGATTTTTTCTTCTGTTAGACCGTTTGCAAAGTCTCTAGCACTCACGGCTTGTTTTACAGAGTTTTCATCTATGATTGCTGCATTGTTGTGGCTTGCAAAATAGTTTGCTTCAAAGAGAAGATCTCCTATAAAAGAGAGTCTTGTTGTAAGTTCGCCTCTCATTTCTGCATACCAAGAACTGTATTTCAATAATTCACAAATAGCAGCGTCTGAGATAGGTAATAGCGAATTTTTTTCAATGACATGTAAGATATAGGCTATTGTTCCTTTAATGTTCTCTTCATTTGAAGGCATAGAAAAATCAAATTCAGCCGAGACTTTGAATAACCTAAGGAACTCTTCATCTGTATCACAAAGCTTGTCATAAAGAGTATCGCTTCCAATTAAAATGATTTTTACTGGAAGTTGGGAGACAATGGGTCTTATGATGATTTTGTCTTGTGAAGTGTTGTTTTGTTGTCCTTGAATTGTAAAACTTGAACTTTCTGCAAAGAGTTTAATGTCATCCCAAAGTGAATTTTGAGAAAGAATTTTATCTACTCTTACTACAAAAAATCCTCCTACTGAATCAAAAAGTGAACCACCGGAGAGGCTTAAATGGCAAAATTCTTCCATTTTGGTAAGTTGGCCAAATAGGTTTGCATGTGTTGGATGATATTCTTCCACAAGGGGGCGTACTGAGTTTTTTGATCCGTCATGAATAAGGTTTCCAAGATATCTCTTGTACCCTTCAGTATGCTTTTCAAGAGCTGTTCTAAGTTGTCTTAAAAAAACAAAAAACAGAGGATTTGAAACAACAGACAATGTTTTTTCAAGATAAGACACCTCTGCCAGTGCTCTTTCCCATTGTCCAGCATCAACAAATGAGGCAATGGTATTTAGTTCATTTTGCAATGTTTTTCCGTATGGACTTGGTAAAAGAAGAAGAAATGGAGCTTCATTTCTGTCAAAGTTATGAACATAAATTAAATCATATACTTCTTTTGGCGTAGCAAGTGTTTGTGCAATTTGCTTTACTGCGCTGTGTCTTCCTGTTCCATCTTCGCCACTAATGTAAATATTGTAGCCCTTTGTATTTACGCTCATGCCCATGCTTAACGCACTTAATGCACGAGGTTGTCCAACTATGCCACTTTTGCCACAGGTTTTACGGAATGTGGCAATGATATTTTGGTTGTAGGAGAAGCTTGCTTCTTCTACTGAGAGTTCTCTGATTCCTATTTCTTCAAGGTTCATGGGCAAATTGTAGGTAGTGGAAAAACTCGTGTCAATAAATTATAATCAAACACATGAAAGTTAAGGAATTGGTTGATTATTTTTCAGAAATTTTAAAAATATCGGACTTTAATAATGCAGATATATCCTTAAATGGCCTTCAGGTGGGAGATGTTGAGGCTGACGTGAAGAAGGTTGCGTTTGCTGTGGATGCCAGCATGGCCACAATTGATGAGGCTGTAAGGTTGGGTGCAGATATGCTTTTTGTGCACCATGGAATGTTCTGGGGAAGACCAATTGCAATTACTGGAAGACATTATAAGCGAGTTAAAACGCTTTTGGATAATGACATAGCTTTGTTTGCGTGTCATCTTCCGTTGGATGCAAATTTAGAGTTGGGAAATAATGCGCAAATGGCCAAGAAACTTGGCATAGAGGATATGGAGCAGTTTTCTTTTTTCCGTGGAGTGCATGTGGGGGTGAAGGGCTCTCTTCCAAGACCTATGTCTGCAGATGAGATTATAGCTAGTCTTGGAGTACGAAAAGATGAAAGAACTCTAGTGGTTGGAGATTCAAAGCGTAAAATGAAAAGAGTTGGCATTGTTTCTGGAGATGGTGCTTCTGATATGTATGATGCACTTAACGATGGTTTAGATGCATTGATAACAGGAGAGGCTAGATATACTATGTTCAATGATTGTATGGAAGAGCCTTCTTTTACTCTTATGTGTTTAGGTCATTATGAGACAGAAGTTTTTGGGGTTAAAGCAGTTATGGAGAAAGTCTCTCAGATGGGCCTTGAGACATGTTTTATAGATTGTCCAATTTCTATTTGAAGACGTTAAATTGTGGGTTTTGTTTGGCTTTTAGTTGTATGAGGCGTGCTTGAAAATGAAAAAGCTTGAAAAAAAGAAGTTCTTGCCATTTTTGCTTTCTCTTGGAATTGTGATTTTTGATCAGATTACAAAATACCTTGTGGTAAAAAATATTCCTGAGGGGACTGTCTCAAAAAAGTTTTTTGGTGATTTTCTCTGGATTTGCCATGTGAGAAATACGGGGGCTGCTTTTAGCTTGGGAGCTGAGGGTTCAGATTTTATGAGAATTGTTGTTTTGATAATTTTACCAATTGCTTTGATGGTCTTTGTGGGGTGGTTAATAGTTTCTGAAAAGAACTTCTTTAGTAGCGCACAAAGATGGTTTGCAGCTGGAATTTTGGGTGGTGGAATTGGAACAATAATTGATAGAATTTTTAGATTTGATTCTGGCGTTGTTGATTTTATCAGTGTAAAATTCTATGGAATTTTTGGATTGGAAAGATGGCCAACTTTTAATGTTAGTGATAGCTGTGTGGTTGTTTTTGTAATTTTGTTAGCGATATCTATGGTTGTTGCAAAACCAGAAGGAAATGTAAAGAAATGACAAACGATGGTAAAAAAAAGCGAAATACTGTAATTTTCATGTTGTTAGCTACGTTAGCGAACATTGTTTTAATGGTGGCATTCTTTTTAATTGGCCTTGTTATAATGAACTTTGTTGTTAGTGAAGATGATGTAACAGGTGTTATGATAGGCTATCTTTTGGTTTTCTTTTTTGCTATTGGTCTTTCATGGTTTATATATTCAAGATTTGTTAAGTGGTATGCAAAGAAGGTCAATGCAGATGAGACTTTTGCTCCAATTTTTGCTTCCAAGAAGAGACCTCGTAACAACAAACAGGAATAAACCGGAATAATAGGAATAAGTAATGCAAGAGCTTGAGAAATGTGTTTGGTTTCCTTTTAGTGACGAACCTATTGTTCGTGGCTGGAAATTAACTCCTACTCTTTGTGATCCACAAGTGCTATTGCCAGAACAATCATGTGATGGTAAATGGCATTTGTTTTACCATTCCTTACTTGGCTTACATCATTGTGTTTCCAACAGTGGTATTGCTTGGGAGAAAAACAAGCTTATTGAACCTAGAGCACATTCTCCTTTTATCTTTATTGAGAATGAGAATTATTATTTGCTTTATGAAAAACATGATGGAAAAATTCCTTTTTTGAATACTCGCTCAGGGGAAGGCAAGCATGATTCTTATTCTTGCTTTGAAATGAAAACGTCTACAGACTTAGTTACTTGGAGTAAGCCTAGACAAATTCTAGACAGTAGAACAATTCCTTTTGCTGGTGATTATCTAAAATATCCGCGTATTTCAAGGCCTCAACTCATTAAGGTTGAAGAAGAGTACAGGCTGTACTTTGGCGCATCCCATCTTGTTCTTCCAGATTCAAAGCAAAAGTTTTCAAGGTATTTTGCTTGTGCATCTGCACCTTCTATTACTGGTCCTTATTCAATGCAAAAACCAGAAAAACCGTTGTTTGAACCTTCTCCAGATGATAAATGGACAAATCTTGGTTGTGGAAGCATTAGAGTAATTCCTTGTGAAGATGTTCTTTATGCTTTCCAATGTCCCGTTTTTTGGGATCAAGCAAAGAAGCGAACTTCTTCTGTAATGTTGGTTTTGAAGTCTTATGATGGTTATAACTGGCAACGCTGTGGAGATGGTCCAATTATGGTTCCTGCTGACAAGGGCTGGGCAAATGAATACATTAAAGGCTGTGATGTTCATTATAAGGCTGACGAAAAATGTTGGTACTGCTACTTTTCAGCATCTGGAGACAATAATTTTTTTATCAGACGTGAATCTATTGGGCTTCTACTTGGGAATGTTCCTACAAAATAAAGCTTAAAACTCTTACTGTACAATCAATTGAGGCCGGCGAGAGAACTTGCGTCTTTCAGCATTTGTCATAATCTCAACATCTTTTACAGCTCTTCCTCCAACAAAAGAGGCAATTGCTAGCATTACATCTAACCAGTCTGGAGCACTTGGATATTTTAGAAAACCATTGAACATTCCCTTCATAACTAGAAACTTTGATGGGGTTTCTGCTCTATTTAACACTTCACTATACAATCTTGCATCATCATACAAAGGGTCAAATTCAGATGCAAATATCAAGGTTTGGGGAAGTCTTGAGTTGTCTCTTGCTAAAAGAGGAGAAAAAAGAGGATCTAAGATATCTTTTGGTTCTCGAGAGTAATTCTGAATAAAGAAAGACATCTCTTTACTTGTATAAAAAGGGCCTTCCTTAAATTTTTCATAGCTTTCAGTTCTCATTCTGCCATCTGTGACAGGTGAAACAAGAATTTGTCCTGCAATCTTAGGGCCTTTACGGTCACGAGCAAGTCTACTTACTGCTGCAGCTAGGTTTCCTCCCGTTAGAGTTCCCATAAGATAAATCTTGTCCGGGTCTATTCTCCAATACCTAGCACCTTGATGCGCCCAGAGAAAGGCCTGATAGCAATCTTCAACCGGAATTGGAAACTTAAATTTTGGTGCAAGTCTAAAATCAACAGCCAAGACCGATGCCCCTGTGACATTGCACAGGTTACTGCAAAATGCTGCGCATTTTGTCATGTTGCCAAGCATCCATCCACCATCATGAAAGAAGATAATTAAGGAACTTTGGCCTGAAACTGCTCTATCTTTGTATTTTTCATACAAATAACCTGTAATTGCGCCATCATTAACAGGAATAATGAAGGTTCTTCTTAGGATGTCTTTATGTACAGGTTTATAAAGAAAATTAAAAGTGCGTTTAGCCTTAATGTCTGAGCGATTATACTCATCAATTTCTTGCTGTGTTGCAGTTGTAACATCTGCAATATCAATTTTCTTTTTGAGTCTAATAATTCTTTTTGTTTTAAACGTCAAAGGGTAATCGCTCATAAGTAAAGTATGATATAATATCGTTCAGTTTGGTTCAATAATAATATTTTTGGGTTTTACAAGACCTAGATGAGAGGAACATTATGGTATTGGTAACTGGTGGTACAGGCTTTATTGGATCTCATACATGTGTAGAGTTGCTTAATGCAGGTTATGAAGTTGTTGTTGTGGACAATCTTTGCAATAGCCATGAAGAATCATTGAATAGAATTAAAACAATTACAGGAAAACGCCCACTTTTCTATAATATAGATGTATGTGATAAAAAGGCATTAGATAAGGTTTTTAGCGAATGCAATATAGATGAAGTTATCCATTTTGCAGGGCTTAAAGCTGTTGGAGAAAGTGTTAGCAAACCTTTGGAATATTTTAGAAACAATCTTGATGCTACCATGACGCTTGTTGAAGTTATGAATGAACATAATATTAAAAGATTAGTTTTCTCTTCAAGTGCAACTGTTTATTCTGGTGATAATGAAATGCCACTAGTTGAAAGTTCTAAAACTGGAAACTGTACAAATCCGTATGGATGGACAAAATATATGGCAGAGCAAATGTTTAAAGCTTTTTGTGTTGCAGACACAGACCTTTCTATTGTTCTACTTAGATATTTTAATCCTGTTGGAGCCCATGAAAGTGGCCTTATTGGAGAAGACCCACAGGGAATTCCTAATAATCTAATGCCATATGTCACTCAGGTTGCTATTGGAAAGAGGGACCATCTTACTGTTTTTGGAGATGATTATGATACTCCAGATGGAACTGGAGTTAGAGATTATATTCATGTTGTTGATCTTGCAAGAGCACATCTTTGCGCACTGGAGTTTGCAGCAAAGAATACGGGGTGCGAGATTTTCAATATTGGCTCTGGCAAAGGTTCCAGTGTTCTTGAAATTGTACATGCTTTTGAAGCTGCAAGTGGCCAAAAAGTGCCATATGTAATAGGAGCAAGAAGAGCAGGAGATTTAGCTCTTATGTATGCTGATCCATCTAAGGCTAAAGCCGTTCTTGGTTTTGAAACAAAGTATGATCTTCAGAGAATGTGTGAGGATTCTTGGCGATGGCAAAAGAATAATCCAAATGGGTTTAATTAATGCAATACTTTTGAATGCTTTTGCAAAAGTATAAAAAATGTAATTATATTCACAAACGGCTATATTTTTCTAAAATTTAAACAAGTTTCTTTCTTTTTTCTTGCATTAAAACAAGTAACTCTTGTATTATTTTACAAATTACTTTTTTGGAAATTTTAATCCAGGAGGAAAAACATGAAAAAACTTACAGTTTTAGTGCTGGTTCTTTCTC
>CAVEGR010000101.1:0-6970 GCA_963615565.1 Phocaeicola massiliensis
CAATAATGATAGGCCCATTTGCAAGACAGGCGCAGATATCTGCGCCTGCTGCCTGATTAGAGCTATAAACAGGAAGTCTAGCTCCCTGCCCTAAAAGAACTTTAATTGTACAATTCTTTGAATCCATCAGTCCTTATTCTCTTCTCTATTTTCTCTAGGCTTTTTGTCCTTAAAGTCCTTAAATCCCTTATTGAAAGGCTTGCGAGCACCACGGTCCTCTCTAGGCTTTCTCTCAGGAACCTTATTTTCACCATCAGGATCAATAGCATCAATGTAAGAAAGACTAAGTCTACCACCAGTGCGGTCAATCTCAATAAGCTTAACAGGAATAACCTGGCCAACCTGAAGAACATCAGAGACATTATTAACTCTAGTTCTAGCAAGTTTAGAAATATGGCAAAGACCTTCCTTTCCTGGAAGAATCTCAACAAAGGCACCAAAATCCATAATTCTCTTAACAGTACCCTGATAAATTCTACCAACCTCTGGCTCTTCAATAATAGCCTTAACCATTTCCAAAGCAGCCTGAGCACTAGCAGAGTTCTTACCATAAATAGTCACAACACCAGTGTCATCAATGTTAACTTCAGCACCAGTTACCTGAGCAATACTCTTAATTGTCTTTCCGCCAGTACCAATAACAGCACCAATCTTCTCTTCATCAACCTTAGTTGTAAGAATCTTTGGAGCATACTGATTAATTTCAGCTCTAGGAGCAGCCAATGTCTGTTCCATGATACCCAAAATGTGATATCTACCTTCCTTAGCCTGCTGAAGAGCCTTGCTCATAATCTCAGGAGTAACACCAGCAATCTTGATATCCATCTGGAAAGCAGTAATACCATCACGAGTACCAGCAACCTTGAAGTCCATATCACCAAGATGGTCTTCTTCGCCCAAGATATCGGACAAAATCTTATACTTGCTGTAATCTGCACCCTCAGTGATAAGGCCCATAGCAATACCTGCAACCGGCTTTGAAATTGGCACACCAGCATCCATCAAAGACAAACAACCACCACATACCGATGCCATTGAAGAAGAACCATTAGATTCCATAATCTCACTGACAACTCTGACAGTATAAGGGAACTCATCCTTGCAAGGAACAACAGGCTGAAGAGCTCTCTGGGCAAGATGACCATGACCAATCTCTCTACGGCCAGTAGTCAAACGACCAGTCTCACCAACAGAATATGGAGGAAAGTTATAATGTAGCATAAAGTTGCTGTAGTTCTTATCTCCATCAATGTTGTCAAAAAGCTGCTCGTCCTGAACAGTACCCAAAGTAGTAACAGCAAGACTCTGAGTCTCGCCTCTTGTGAAAAGAGCACTACCATGAGTTCTAGCAAGAACACCAACTTCACAGGTAATAGGTCTAATCTCTGTAACCTTTCTACCATCAACACGAACACCGTCCTCAAGAATGGAAGCTCTTAAAACCTCATAAGCAAGATCATCAAAAAGCTTAGCAATCTGAGCCTTACCATCATCATGAGCAGCAATTTCGTCAGCATATTTTACAAGAGAATTGGCCTGAACTTTAGCAAGAGCATCATGACGAGAAAATTTACTACCGCCAAAAGAAGCTTCTTTAACCAAAGGTTTAGCATATTCACGAATAGGCTCAAGCCAAGAAAGATCCTCATTAATCTCCAAAACAGGAAGCTTTTCCTTTCCAGCAATCTTTCTAAGTTCAAGCTGGGCATCACAAAGCTGTGTAATAACAGGCTGAGCTGCAGCAATAGCATCAAGCATATTCTGCTCAGAAACTTCATGAGCACCGCCCTCAACCATTGTAATACCCTCACGAGTTCCAGCAACAACAATATCAAGATCAGCATTCTCAATTTGCTGGAAAGTTGGGTTGATAACATATTTACCATCAATCAGTGCTACTCTAACACCAGCAATAGGACCGTTGAATGGAATATCTGAAATAGTAACTGCAGCACTTGCAGCATTAATAGCAATTACATCTGGTGTATTGACTTGGTCAGCTGAAACAACTGTAGGAACAATCTGAATTTCACGGCTGAAAGCCTTATCAAACAAAGGTCTCATAGGACGGTCAATAAGACGGCTAACAAGAATCTCTTTGTCTTTTGGTTTAGATTCTCTTTTGAGGAAACCTCCAGGAATCTTACCTGCGGCATAATACTTTTCATTATATTCAACTGAAACTGGAACATAATCCAATGGCTCGCTTGGAGCATCTGAACAACAAACTGTGGCAATAACGGCAGATCCTGCATAATGAGCATAAACAGCGCCATTAGCCTGCTTGGCAATCTTTCCTGTCTCAAAGACAAGATAATCGTCACCAAGTTTAACTGAAACTGATTTAACTTCTGACATTTTTCTTCTTTCCTTCTTTTTCTTCTTTCTTTTTTCTTCTTTTGCCCTTTTTTCTTTAACCTTGCTTCAATGCCGCATAAAACAAAAATAAAAGAAAGCTTTAGGGCTTAACGCAGTAATGGCCCCGCATACACGGAGCCAATACATGTAAAGTTTGGTTTACTTTCTGAGACCCAACTCAGCAATAAGAGCACGATATCTGTTAATATCTGTGTTCTTAAGGTACCTAAGAAGGCTTCTTCTCTGACCAACCAACTTTAAAAGACCACGGTTTGAATTATGATCCTTTGGATTAGCCTTGAAGTGATTCTGTAGGTCGTTAATTCTAGCTGTAAGTAAAGCAATCTGTACTTCAGTAGATCCTGTGTTCTTCTCATCTCCACCAAACTTAACGATGAGCTGCTGCTTCTGTTCCTTAGTAACCATTATGTTACTCTCCTAGGAATGTAATCCCACTTGGATTCATCCGCACAGGCAGCTTCAGAGCCAAATGGTCCTCTGAAATACAAAGCTGAGCTCTCACTCTGCTTTGATTATCTGTCGCTTCCACCATGTAGGCCCCTTCCGGAGGAAGAAGCCGTCCAAGAGTGCGGACGTCAATTAACAGGCGGTTTTGACTCCACCTAAAAGGAATGCCTCTTAGATCAAGACTATACGCTCTGCCAAGCAACTTGGAAGCTTGTTCCAAATCACCTGTTAGGAGACAACTGCGAATCAAGGAGCTGCTCACTTCAACGCCATCAATGAAAACGGAAGGAACTACCACAAGAAATGCAGATGAAGTATATCTAGACAAAAGCACTTCTATTTCAGAAGGCCCCACACTTTCATGTGGATTTCCACAACGGAAACTTGTCCCAACAACCATTGCCTCTACTGTGCACAACGTACAAAGTTTAGCAATGAACTCCTCACCTGAAAGTTTACTCATATCACCAGAAAAGTCAATTATGCAGTGTACGTCCACGCCCATTTTCTCCAACATTTCATCCATTTCTAAGGCACTTGTAATTGGCTTCATCTTTTTCATGGAACCCTTTGCCATCTTTGGATTTACAGAGAAAGTCATAACTACACTTAAAAAGCCATTTTTTCTTGCTAGTTCCACATTTTTCTTAAAAATTGCTTGATGTCCAAGATGTAGCCCATCAAAAACACCAATACTAACAACACAGCCTTTAGAGAAAACAGAAGAAGTGTTAAATGAAGTGTCAAAACTAACCTTATTCACTTTTCTTCTTCCTTGTTTTGCATCTGACAGATAATCTTTTTTTCTGCTAGATTGTACATACAAATTGGCATATTAGAACTCATAAATACAACAAAAGAGGCATCTTCTGGAACTCTACTGAGTACAGATTTTGGTACAGATCCATTAGAAAGTTTAAAAGCCTCATTAGAAGTAACTTCAACACAACAAGTTCCAGCAATTCGTTTAATGTAATCAAAACCAAAGGTATCGGGCCCACAGCCTATTGCTTTTAGTGTGGAGATGTCGTTGTAAGGGATGGCCTCTTCTACGTGAAAAGGGCCAATTGCGGTTCTGTAAAGCTCTTTGACGTAGGCGCAGCTACCACAGCGGTGTCCAAGATCGCGTGCATAGGAGCGGATATATGTGCCTTTGGAGACCCTTAGGCGAATGTGCAAATATGGTGCTTCATAGGATAAAATTGTGGCCTCGTGAATGGTGATGGGGCGTGCAGGAAGGCCTTCAAAGACCTGTGCAGACTCCTTCATTGACCTAGCCATCTGATAGCATCTCTTTCCGTTGACATGAATTGCACTATAGGCTGGAGGTATTTGCATAAGAGGACCAACCATTGACTTCACAACACCAGTGACAACTTCAGAGCATGGCACTTTTGCTGTCTCAAAGACAACACCTTCAGGGTCTAGAGTGTCAGTAGACTTGCCAAATTCAATGACAGCTTCATAGGTTTTATCCATTCCCATGAATGCATTAACTAAATGAGTATAATTTCCGCAAAGAACAATCAATAGCCCATGAGCAAACTTATCTAACGTGCCACAATGGCCTGTTTTCTTATTAACCAGCCTTTTGACTTTGCCAAGACAATCAAATGAGGTAATTCCAGGAGCTTTATCTACAAGAAGAACAGCATTTTTCTTATTCAGTGTATTTCCCACTTTTGCCACTTATTTCAGCTTTTCTAAAAGCTCGTTCATCTTCTGAGCCTCACGTTCAGTAGTGTCAGCCACAAACGTAAGCTTAGGAGTGTTTCTTGTTTTAAGAGCCTGTGCAAGACGTGCTTGAATAAAACCTGCAGCACTTTGGAGAGCTTTTACTGAGTTCTCCAAAGAGCCATCATCCATAAGACAAGAAACATAGAGTGTAGCATAAGCATTGTCTCTAGAAAGAGTTATACCGCTTATGCTTGCAAATCTGCTAAGTTTAGGATTCTTAATTTCGCCACTGACAATCAAAGTGTTAACGGCTTCAAGAATTCTAGACTCAATTCTACTCTGACTATATTCGCTCATATAATCTTATATCCTTAATTCTACAAACTCAATCAAATATACTCGTCAGAGACTTCAAGCTTTCTAGCAGTCTCGTGAATTTCAACAAATTCAAAGGTATCGCCTTCTTTGAGATCCTGGAAACCTTCAATTCCAATACCACACTCAAAACCAGCAGCAACCTCACGAACATCATCCTTAAAGCGTTTGAGAGAAGTAATCTTGACCAAATCCTTGTTGATTTGGATGTTTTCTCTAATAACACGACAGTAATTATTTCTCTTTACGCTACCTGAAAGAACATAACATCCTGCAACAAGACCAACCTTAGGCACTCTGAAGACCTGTCTGACTGTAGCTGTACCAACATCCACTTCTGTCTTCTCTGGTGAGAGCATACCTTCCATAGCAGCTCTAACATCATCAACAACATTGTAAATGATGTTGTACTTTCTAATCTCAATCTTCTCTTGGTCAGCCCTAGCCTGAGCCTTTGGAGTAGGTCTAACGTTAAATCCAATGACCAAAGCCGGGTTCTCTGAAGCAGATGCAAGGTTAATATCATCTTCAATAATAGCACCAGCAGCAGCACGAATAACTCTAACTCTAATTTCAGGCGTAGAAAGCTTTTCCAACGCAAGCTGGAGAGCTTCAACAGAACCCTGAACGTCACCTTTGATGATAACGTTAAGCTCCTGTACTTCACCTTCTTTGATAGCATCATTGAGAGTCTCAAGCGTAACTTTCTTGAACTTGCTTGCCTGATTCATTCTCTCAAGCTCTTGCCTCTTAGTACCAATTTGTCTAGCCTGCTTTTCATTCTCACAAACCTGGAACGGATCACCAGCAGAAGGCACATCAGAAAGCCCAATCACCTCAACCGGTGTAGACGGGCCAGCAGAAGTAATCTTCTTGCCCTTATCATCAAACATAGCTCTAACTCTGCCCGGATAAATACCAGAAACATAATAATCACCCTGCTTGAGAGTACCACGCTCCACAATCACGGAAGCCACAATACCACGCCCCTGGTCAATGCGAGCTTCAAGTATTTTGCCTTCAGCTCTACAATTTGGGTTAGCCCTAAGGTCCATCATCTCCGCCTGAAGCAGTATGGTATCCAAAAGCTCATCAATACCCTGCTTCTTCAAGGCCGATATCTGACAGTACAATGTCTGACCGCCCCACTCTTCAGGCACAAGGCCTTTATCTGAAAGTTGTTGCATAACTCTCTCAGGCTTAGCATCAGGCAAATCAATTTTGTTAATTGCAACAATGATAGGAACATTAGCAGCCTTAGCATGGTCAATAGCTTCCAAAGTCTGAGGCATGACACCATCATTTGCAGCAACAACAAGAACAACAATATCGGTCAACTGTGCACCACGAGCTCTCATCATAGTAAAGGCAGCATGACCCGGAGTATCCAAGAAGACAACATCTCCCTTACCGGGAATAGAAACCTTATAAGCACCAATGTGCTGAGTAATACCACCAAACTCGCCAGCAACTACGTTTGTAGATCTAATAGCATCCAAAAGCTTAGTTTTACCATGGTCAACGTGGCCCATGACAGTAACAATAGGAGCTCTTGGAAGAAGATCTTCTTCACTATCCTCTTCTCTAGCAATAATTGTTTCATCATAAAGATTTACAAGATGAACAGTACAACCGTATTCATCAGCAATCAAAGTAGCAGTATCGCTATCAATGCTTTCATTAATGCTTACCATCATTCCCATGCCAAAGAGCTTAGAAATAATCTCAGAAGCCTTAATGTTCATTTTTCTAGCAAGATCACTAACAGTGATAGAAGAAAGAATATCTATTGACTTTGGAACAGCAGCAGAAGGTTCCTGACTCTTGGACTTCTTACCAAACTGCTTGAACTCCATCTCTTCATCAGTTCTTTCATCTCTGCGGTCTTTACCCTTATCTTTAGAGTAAACTCTTCTATTCTTATCCACAGAAACAGGCTCAGAAGGAACACCAAAACCACCTCTGAAACCACCTCTGTTATTATCCTTAGAACCAAAAGCAGGCTTCTGACCAAAACTAGGCCTTTGGCCATCCTTGTTAAAACCGCCCTGCCTGTTTCCAAAATTGCCTCTATTATTGCCCTGTTGTGCAC
>CAVEGR010000102.1:0-15385 GCA_963615565.1 Phocaeicola massiliensis
TCAGTAGGTAGAGCAACGCCCTTTTAAGGCGTGGGTCATTGGTTCGAATCCAATGTGGCTCATGCTAATAACAACAAGATGTCGCCTTCGTCTAGTGGTTAGGACAACGGGTTTTCATCCCGTCAACGCGAGTTCGATCCTCGCAGGCGATGTTCGTGAGGCTCCCGAGTGCTTTGGGAGCCTTTTTTTTGTTTCCACGTAAGGCTCCTGAAAACCAAAAGTCTACTTGAAAGCCCCTTTTTAGTTCAAAAAAGTAGACAAGTCTACTTGAACAAGCAAAAAAGACCGTTTCAAGTAGACTTTTACATTAGGAGGATTCATTGGATAGCATAAAAACTTACGAACAGACACTTAAAGAGATTAAAAAAGTCATTCATAACCTAGAGCAAAGCATAAAACAAGCTCCAATGGGCTACATTATATGCAGAAAGACAAGAGGCATTACCCGTTTTTTCAAAACTCAAGACAACAAACCCTTAGAATATCTAGGCAAGGATAAAATTGCCCAAGTTAAGGCCCTAGCGCAAAAACGATATAATGAAACATTGTTAGAATCTCTTAAAGAAGAATACAATGTAGCAGAAAAAGCTTTGCTTACATTAAAGAACTCCAAGAAACATAAAGATTTGGAAAACTTTTCAAAAGAACTCAAACAATTCATAACTCTTAACCCAATTACAAATGAAGGATACATTCATGAATGGAGTCGCACAAATAATCAAGAACTTCCAGTAGAGTACACCTACAGAGAACCATATCAAACACTCAAGGGAGACATAGTAAAATCCAAAAGTGAAATTCTCATAGCAGACAGACTTTACACTGCCAAAATTCCTTACATTTATGAAAAACCTCTAGAACTAAATGGAGGTATAACCTATAGACTGCCAGATTTTACAATCCTACATCCTTACACATTAGAGACTTACTATTGGGAACATTTAGGACGTATGCATGATGAAGAGTATAGACAAAAAACAAAAAATAAGATTGAACTCTATGCTCTAAATGGAATTATACAAGGAACAAACCTTATTATAACCTTTGAAACAACAACTAGCCAATTAAATACCTGGTATGTAGACAAGCTAATTGAGCAATACTTTGGAAACTGAGAAACCTTATTTTGTCGTCTCAAGAAAATTCTCAACAGCAACATTAAAAGCAACAGGATTCTTATAAGCAATAAAATGATCGCCTTCAATGAAAACAAGTTTACTATTTGCAATACTGTGAGCAATAAGTCTAGTGTGATTTTTCAAAATCATATCGTTTGTGCCAGCAATAACAAGAACAGGCATTTTCAGTTCCTTTAGGTCTTCAACTTTCAAATTAGGCTCAAAGATCATCAACGCCATCAAGTCAGCTGTAGATTTATCGCCTCGAGACAACGCTAGATTGTATTCATTTTCAATCCACTTATTTACACTTTTCTTACATCCATCATTAAAGAGATTTGCACCATTGAGAATTAGTCTGTCCACCATATCGCCATGGCGTAATGCGAAAATGAGAGCAATATTTCCACCATCTGAAAATCCAAGAATATTCGCCTTTTCAATGCCTTTCTCTTTCATGAAATCAAACAAGTCATCTGCAAATTGGCTAATAGTAAAAGGTTTCTCTCCACGTGGCGAGCCACCGTGTCCACGCGTATCTAGTGCAATCACTCTGAAAGAATGACTAAAAAACTCTATCTGTGCAGAAAAATTCTTATGTTCCTCTCCATTTCCATGTAACAGAATCAAGACATCTCCACTGCCCTTCTCTACATAATTCAACTCAACATCCATGCAACCATAATACTAAAAATCTATTGACACATACAGCCCTACTGAATATATTAACATATGAACATATTCTAATATGTTTAACCATCAAACAAAGCCAAACGAGACAGGAGAGAACTATGGCAAATGATAAGCACAAAACAGAGTGCGAACAAAAAGAACATGAAGAGCATAAAAATTGTTGCTGCCACGCAAAACATGGCCATAACCAGGAACACAAACACGACCATGACCACGAAAGCGAAAGCTGCCATTGCAATGAGCACAATCACGAACATAGCCACGAACATCATCACTCCCACGGAGGTTGTAGCTGTTGTCACGAGCATAACCATGACGAAGAGGAAGAAGATCCCAAGAAAGAAATAATAAAAATAATTGTTGGAGCAGTATTATTAGTAACAGGCCTACTAGTAAAACACTTTGAATTATCAAATATACTCTACTACATTCTTCTCGCATCTTCTTATCTAGTCTTAGGTTGGGAAGTAGCAGTCAATGCAATCACAAACCTTTTTCATGGAGAGTTGTTTGATGAAAACTTTTTAATGTTTATAGCCACAATAGGAGCTGCAGCACTTGGAGATTACACAGAAGCAGTTTCTGTAATGCTATTCTATGACATAGGCGAATTTGCTCAAGATTCAATAGCGGAAAAATCAAGGGATAATATTAGTGCACTCATGGAAATAGCTCCTGAAATTGCACGTGTAATAAACAAAGATGGAAGCGTCACTGAAGTCAACCCAGAGGATGTACAGGTTGGACAGCACCTCCAAATACGTGCAGGTGAGAGAGTTCCACTAGATGGCATAGTAATTGACGGAAGCTCATTTGTAGACATGAAGGCCATAACAGGCGAAAGTGTTCCAGTTAAAGTGAGTGCAGGAAGCCAGTTAATCAGTGGATCAATAGTAACAGACGGAGTACTTACAATAGAAGCTCAAACAGCATATAAAGACAGTACAGTAAAGAAAATACTTGATCTTGTTGAACATGCACAGGAAACAAAAGCACCAACAGAAAGATTCATAACAAAATTTGCAAAAATCTATACACCAATAGTTATAGGAATAGCTGCTCTAGTGGTATTGATTCCTTCAATCATCACAGGACAATGGACATTGTGGCTTGGAAGAGCACTTGTATTCTTAGTAATCAGTTGCCCGTGTGCCCTAGTACTATCAGTGCCACTAGCATTCTTTGCTGGAATGGGCGGTTCAGCTAAAGAAGGAATTTTGATTAAGGGAGGCACTCACCTTGAGATGCTTGCCAAGGCACAAGCGGTAGCATTCGATAAAACAGGAACAATAACTCAAGGTGTTTTTAATGTCCAGAAAGTTGTTACAGCAGAAGAAGTTGACGAAACAGAAGTATTTAAAACAGCACTTGCAGTTGAACAAAACAGCACACACCCAATAGCTTTGTCACTTGTTGAATATTGCAAAGATAACAACATTGAAAATGAACTAGAGAGTACAAACATCCAAGAGATTTCAGGCATGGGACTTAAGGGCGAATATGATGGCAAAATCATCTACGCTGGAAACGATAAGCTCATGAAGCAAATGGGAATAAGTATAGATTCTCAGAAAGCCAAAGAACTTCAAACAGAAGTTGGATCTCTTGTTTACGTAGCATGCGACAACAAATGGCTTGGAACAATTATCATCAGTGATAAGATGAAGGACAACGTTCCAGAGCAAATTGCAAAACTTAAAGCACTTGGAATTGAAAAAACTGTCATGCTTAGTGGCGACAAAAAACGCACAGCCCAGTACGTTGCAAAGAGCGCAGGCCTGGATGACTGCGAAGCAGAACTTCTTCCACAGCAAAAAGTTGAGAAGGTCAATGAGCTCAAAAACAAGTACATCACAGCATACGTAGGAGACGGCATTAACGATGCTCCTGTCATTGCAACAGCAGACATTGGAATTGCAATGGGTGGCGTAGGTAGCGATAGCGCAATTGAAGCAAGTGGTGTTGTCATCATGACAGACGACATCTCCAAAATCCCACAAGCAATCCAAATTGCCCGCAAAACCGTCAAAATAGCCAAACAAAACATTGCATTTGCATTGGCCGTCAAAGTCTTGGCCATGATCCTAGGAGCACTAGGACTTGCCGGCATGGAAGTTGCAATCTTTGCAGACGTAGGAGTTGCACTACTTGCAGTACTTAACTCCATGCGCGCCAGCAGAACATAACAACTCTTTTAAACCGATATTCTTAATTGAGCCTGCACGTTTGCAGGCTCTTTTTTAATATATACAATTTGTGATAGATTAATTGATATGCAAGCAGAGAATATACGAAACATAGGCATTATGGCCCACATAGATGCCGGCAAGACAACAACAACAGAAAGAATCCTCTTTTACACAGGTGAAAACCACAGAATTGGTGAAGTAGATAATGGCGAAGCCACAATGGACTGGATGGAACAGGAGCAAGACAGAGGCATTACAATTACAAGCGCCGCAACAACTTGCTACTGGAGAGAAAAGCAAATCAATATCATTGATACTCCGGGTCACGTAGACTTTACAGCAGAAGTTGAAAGAGCACTTAGAGTTCTAGATGGTGCAGTTGGAGTATTTTGTGCCGTTGGCGGTGTAGAACCTCAAAGTGAAACAGTCTGGAGACAGGCCAATACTTACAACGTTCCACGTATTGCATTTGTAAATAAAATGGACAGACTTGGTGCAGATTTCTACAATGTACTTACAGACATCAAGTCAAAACTCAAGGAAGAACCAGTACCACTATTCATCCCAATTGGGAAAGAAAGCCGGTTTGAAGGTGTAATTGACCTACTAAAAATGAAAAAAGTTGTCTTTGATTCAAGTACTGAAGGAGCAAAATACAACTACGTAGATATTCCAGCAGACTTACAAGAAGAAGCCAATAAGTGGAGAGAGAACCTCATTGATGCAGTGTCCACATACTCAGATGAAATCACTGAACTCTACTTTGCTGGAGAAGAAATTCCTTCAGATTTAATCCTCTCAACTCTGAGAAAATGTACGTTGGAACGTCAACTTTTGCCTGTATTTGTAGGATCATCACTGAAAAATATCGGGGTACAATGCCTATTGGATGGAATTGTAGACCTACTCCCCTCGCCTGCAGATATCCCTCCCGTAATTGGAATTCATGCAAAAAAAGAAACAGAAGTACAGGTGACAAATGACCCTAAAGGACCACCGCTTGCATTAGTTTTCAAGGTACAGTATGACCGCGAGGCTGGCCCGTTGTGTTTCATTAGAGTGTATTCTGGAGTATTCAAGAAAAGTGAAGCCGTCTTGAATATTGGCAAAAAAAAGCGTGAGAGAATAAACAGGCTTTTGAGAATGCATGCAAATAGACCAGAGGAAATTCAAGAATTGCGTTGTGGCGATATTGGCGTTGTGGTAGGCTTTAAGTGTGCTCAAACAGGTGACACAATTGGCTCTGAAGGTGCGCAAATCTTGCTAGAAAAGATGGTATTCCCCGTGCCAGTGATATCTGTTGCAATTGAGCCCACTACGGCCAGTGACCAAGACAAACTACAGAAAGCGCTAGAGATATTGTCGGCAGAAGACCCCACCTTTACATGGAAAGATAATGAAGAAACTGGCCAGCTTGTCATAAGTGGTATGGGAGAATTACACTTGGATGTTCTAGTGACAAGACTAACCAAGGAGCTTAAAGTATCGTGTCAGGTAGGTAAGCCGCAAGTCACGTATAGGGAAAGCATAACTCAAAGCGTTGAACATACTCAAACATTCAGTCGAATGATTGCAGGAAAGGAAAATGCTGCAGAAGTAACCTTACGTCTTTCTCCGTTGGAGTCCAAAGAAGGCAATATTTATGAATGTCTAGTTCCAGCTAAGACCATGCCAGAAGAATTCTTCAACGCTATTAAGCGTGGTGTTGAGAACTCATTCCAAAGTGGAATCAAATTTGGCTATGAAGTTTGCGATACCAAAGTTGAGCTAATTGGTGTTAAGTACAATGAACTTACTGCAAGTGAATTTGCATTTGAAGCATGTGCCGCAATGTGTTTTGATAGTGCTGCAAATGAAGCCAGCCCTGTCTTGATGGAGCCAATTATGGATGTAACTATTGTAGTTCCTTCTCAGTATGTGGGAGATGCAATTTCAAGCCTTACAACAAGAGGAGGCATTGTTTCAAGCATGGAAAGTAAGCCAAATGCAGATCATATTATTGCACAGGCACCCCTTTCTAAGCTATTTGGTTATACAACAGCCCTTAGATCTGCAACTCAAGGCAGAGGCTCGTTCTCTATGGAGTTCAGCCATTATGCTCCAAAATAACAAAAAATTTATCTAGTTTTTCGTATATGTATGGTATATAATATGAAAGGTTATGCTCTTTTTTGCATAACCTCTTGAATACATACAAAATGCCAACTTTCTAGGAGGGAAACATGGCTTTAGCTTCAAAAGATATCAGAAATGTCACAATTGCGGGACATAACGGAACAGGTAAGACAGCTTTACTTGAACAATTGCTTTATTACAGCAACGTAATTTCAAGAGCTGAACAAGTTGAATCTGGTAAGACAACCAGTGACTATACAGAAGAAGAGATTGCAAGAAAAATCTCAATTCACAGTGCTCTTGCAAATATTGCATGGCAGGGAAAGTCCCTCAATTTTATTGACGCTCCTGGTACAGCAGACTTCGTTGGAGAAGTTACTTGTGGCTTTAGAACATGTGAATGTGCCCTTTTGGTTGTAGACGCAAGAGATGGTGCTCAGATTGAGACAATCAAACTCTGGAGAAACCTCAACGGCAGAAATAAGCCAAGAGCCGTTTTTCTTAACAAAATGGAAAGAGAAAGAGTTGAGTTTGCAAAAACTTTTGCACATCTCAAAGAAGAATTTAAGACAACATTTGTTCCTGTAACAATTCCAATGGGCAACGGACCAGAATTTAAGGGCATTATTGATCTTATTGAAAATAAAGCTTATTTCTTCCACGCTGGACAGAAAGAAACAGTTGGCGAAATTCCTTCCGAATATGCAGATGAAGTAGAAGAATACAGAGAAATTCTCATTGAGGCTGCTGCAGAAGGTGCAGATGACCTCATGGAAAAATATCTTGAAGAAATGACTCTTGAGGCTGAAGAAATCCACAGAGGTGTTTGTGAAGGTCTCAAGAATAACGTTCTTGTTCCAGTTTTCTGTGGATGCACAGCAAATGGTGCTGGAATTACAAGTCTTCTTGACTTTGTTGCTGAAAACTTCCCTTCTCCAATTGGCGCAGAAGAAACAATCGTCAAGGAAGATGGCAGTGAAGAAAAATACCCAATCAACCCAGATGGTCCAGTTGCAGCACTCTGCTTCAAGACAACAATTGACCAGTTCTCTGGAAAGCTTTCATTCATTAAGGTTGTAAGTGGAACAGTTACTGGAGATACAGATCTCTACAACCCAGAACTTGGAAAGAAAGAGAAGCCGGGTAAGGTTTATAGAGCTGTTGGCAAGAAACTTATTGAGACAAATGCACTTGTTGCAGGCGACATTGGTATTATCACAAAGAGCAATATTGCAACAACAAATTGCACGCTTCTTGGTAGCGCAGACATGAAGTTTACCTTCAAGCCACTGAGCTTCCCTAACCCAATTTACTCACTTGCAATTTCTGCTGCAGACAAAAAATCTGAAGACAAGATGAATGATGCTCTTCATAAAGTTACTGAAGAAGATCTTACATTCCAGGTTGCATACAATGAAGAAACAAAACAGTCCACAGTTTCTGGCATGGGTGAGCTTCACCTTAACATGATTTTGGACAAGATCAAAGAAAAGCAGAAGATTCAAATCAACACAAAGCTTCCACGTGTTCCATACAGAGAAACAATCACAAAGAAGTCTGGCATTGTTGAGTATGCTCATAAAAAGCAGTCAGGTGGACACGGCCAGTATGGTAAGGTCCTCATTGAGATTGCACCAATTGACAGAGGTCTTTATTACACATTCGATAATATCGTTAAGGGTGGTTCAGTTTCTAAGGGCTACGTTCCTGGAATTGAAAAAGGCCTACATGATCAAATGGAAGAAGGTTTCCTTGCTGGATATCCAATGGTTGACATTGGTGTTACACTTGTTGATGGTAAAGAGCACCCAGTTGATTCTTCAGAAATGGCATTCAGACTTGCAGCTAAAGGCGCAATGAAACTCGCTATTGAGAAGGCCGGTCCTGTTCTTCTTGAGCCATTTGCAAAACTTTCTGTTTACATTGACAACCAATATCTTGGTGATATTCTTTCAGACCTTTCATCCAAGCGTGGCCGTGTTCTTGGACAGGAAGACCTTGGTGGAAACATGGTTCAAGTCAACGCTGAAGTTCCACAAGCAGAAATGCTCAACTACGCTATTGATCTTAAGTCAATGACATCCGGTACAGGTTCATTTGAACTAGCATTTGACCACTATGAAACTCTTGCAGGCAAGATGGCTGAAGATGTTATCAAAGCATCCAAGGCTGCTGCTGAGGAAGAAGCAAAGTAAAGATTCACTGGAGGTTTGCAAAATACCTCCAGTTATTTATAAGCAATTCCTTACACAAAAGGCTGGGCACAATTCCCAGCCTTTTTTATGATAAAAATGAGTTCAGTTTTTTATCAAAACTCAGAACACGCTGACCCAATACATTGTTATATGAAATCAACAAACAATCAACAAAATCTAGATTTGAGGTTTTAAAAACTTTAATGGCATAAAGGATAGCCATACCATTTTCTATTTGAACCTTTTTCAAGAGAGAGAAAAGAACTTTTGCAATATCATCTCTTGTAACGTTATATACTTTTAAGAGCACATAAACAACCTCAGCAAGAACCTCTACTGTGGTGCAACATCCTTTATCAATAACACTGCAAGCCACTAAGTACTGTTCTTCAATGTCCCTCAGTAGGTATCTTAAAATGACATTTGCATCAATTAATTCCATATTTTTCTCCCACAGCAAGAGCCCAAGCATCCTTTTCTTTTTTAATCAAGGATGGATTTGCATAACTGTGAAGCATTCCACCTGCAGAATCTGGATAATTGCTTAATAAAATAGTTGATTTTGGAATAAATGGTAGACCATTTTGTGCTAGACTTTGAACCGCAAACATTCTTACTGCATCTGCAAACGAAAATCCCATATTTTCATATAAAGCTTCCACTTTCTCTTTGAGATCTGAATCAATACGAATTTGAAGAACTGCATCTTTTGCCATAAGAAACCCCTTCTCATATTGTATTACATTTGCAATACAGTTGTAAAGATTCAACTAAAATTCTATAGAGGTTTTTGCAAAATCTAAATGAAAGCCATCAAGCTCTTTGAAAGAGACTACCCTATTATCTGTTTCAAAGCCTTTTGGAAGTGCAAATTCAACTTTACGGTCTTCAAGAGATTCTTTGCATCCAATTTTCTTGGCCTTAACATCTACACTGCCCTTTCCAGATGAACTATCATATGAAACTTTAATTTCCCAAAGATTATATAATTCTTTCTCTAACCTTGTGGTACCATCATCTTCAAAGTAAGTATAAGAAAAGTTACCATCTTTAGGGACAATAAAGAATTGCAATTCTTTAAAGAAGCCTGTACGTAGCTTATCTACTATCTTTGATTTAGGAATTACAGAACCGGTCTTATAGAAATACCAATATTTATCCAATGGTGCTTCAAAAACTTTACAAGTCCCACCGGTGTAAAACTTTTCTTCAAAAGGACTATACCAATCATCACCTTGAGGAAAATGCACTTCTACAGAAGTTTGGCCTTCATGTACAACTAAAGCTTTTAGAACACTAGAGCCAAAAAGAGAAACACTAGACATTGTACATAGATTAGTATCATACGGATATTCAAGTGCCAAAATACGCTCAATTGGATATCCTTGAGAAGCCTCATATGCACAGTTGTAAATATATGGCATATGTCTATAGTGATCTTCAATTGTGGCCTTAATATACGGAAATGTCTTAGCATCCTTCCATGGCTCAGTAGGCTTATCGTCTTCACGCCAAGAATGAATTACAAATCTACACTGAAAAACTGCACTTTGAGCACTTCTTACTAAGAGTTCATGGCTTGGTTCTTCTCCGTAAAATCCACCTAAATCATGACCAACATATGGCATACCACTTAAGGCTAACGTCATACCTTGAAGTTGGTTATATTTCAGCGTCTTAAATGTGCTTGTGTTATCACCAGTCCAAGTGCGAGCATAACGTTGAAGCCCTGCATATCCACTACGAGAATAAATCCAAGGACGCTTGTCTGGATTATGCTTTAAGAGCTCTTCATAACTAGCTTGAACCATTAAAACAGGATACAAAGTACGTGTATCAAACACTTTTAAGGCCGTATCCTCAAGTTCAAGCTCGTTGTTATCGTTCCAAATTCCTTCTGCACCAAAAGAAATATATGCTTCATATAGCTTTTGCTTCCACCACTCTTTTGCCTGTGGATTTGCGAAATCAATAAAAGAAGCATTACCGCCCCAGAAGAATTCTACAATTGGATTTCCTTCATTATCTTTTACAAAATACCCCTTCTCTTTGAGCTCTTCATACCAAGGATGTGTAAGTAAAATGCCAGGTTTGATATTAAAAGTTAGATGATAACCTCTTTCTACTAATGAAGATATGAATTGTTTTGGATCAGGAAACTTGCGTCTATTCCAAAAAAATGAATAACGCTTACCATCATCGGCCTTAAGGTAGCCAGAAGAAACATACAGGCCCTCGCATGGGAGATTATGACTTTCCGTGTCCTGGAAAAATTTTTCCATGCGCTGTTGAGCATCATAGGCCTCCACGTAATTCATTGAGGAGCCTAGATATCCAAATGAGTAGAGCGGTGGAAAATTTGGCTTGCCCGTGATGAGGCAATAGTTGACAATGATATCCTTGTAATCGTCCCCCAAGATGATGAAGTATCTAAATGGGCCACCAGAGATATCTGTGGAGAAGTAAATTGGACATTCTTTGCCAAAATCAAAACAATCTATGTGGCTTTCTGGGAAGTAAAGCCCAATTGCACTATTGGTTTGTGCATTATGCTTGATGAAAAATGGCACAGACTTATAGAGCGGATCCGAGTACTCTGCATCATAGCCCAGCGAGTCTCGGTTGTACATCCTATAACGCTTGCCCGCATGATTGGGATCACCACCCTTATCCCCCAAGCCATAAAAACAATCATCTTTCTTCAATGGCCACGTATAACGCGCAAATGGAGATTCCTCGTGCCCAAGAAGTCTAAATTGCTCATGAGAGATAACGGTATCGCTGTTGCCTAAAGCCCCACCAAAGATAGTCTCTCCATCTTTTACCACCCCGATATTTCCATTTTCAGCATTTACTTCAATGTCCGCTTTTCCTATCTTAACCCGATATTTTTCATTATCACTGATAAATTGAGCTATCGTTTGCTCTTTATAGTCCCCAAGCAAATAATTGCTTGCATTTTGAAGATACTCAGGAGTCTTATATACATTAATCCTATACTCAACAGAAATTATGTCATCTCCCATATGAGAGATGACAATTGAACCATTCTCTGTGATTAATGTATTATGCTTACCTTCATTTACACACGACAAAACCCTGCCAACCGTGAGTTTCATATTTTATTCCTTTAGCCCAGAAAGAGCCATTCCATTTATAATCTGTTTTTGAAAAATAACAAAGACAACCATCATTGGAACCATTGTTACAACGCTCATTGCCATAATTGTTTGCCAGTCTACGTTAAACTGTCCTTGGAAAGTTGCAAGAGCAAGTTGAACTGTATATTTCTCTGTATTTCTAACAACAAGCAACGGCCACATATAATCATTCCATCTCCACAACGCGGAGAATATAGCCAAACAACTCATAATTGATTTTCCTGCTGGCAACATTATATGAACAAAAATTTGCCATTCTTTTGCACCATCAATTCTTGCACTTTGCATATACTCGTTTGGAATTGATAAGTAATGTTGTCTTACTAAGAAAATACCAAAAGGAGTTGCTGCAGGTGGAATAATTAAGCCCCAAAGAGAATTATATAAACCCATTCTCTTTACCATAATGAAAATAGGAATCATTAAGACCTCAAGAGGAAGCATTAATGTTGCTATGAATGTTAGGAACAAAAAGTTTGAACCCTTGAATTTATACTTTGCAAAAGCATAACCACCCATAACACTAATAAGAACACACAGTAAAGTTGATAAAACAGTAACAATTGTAGAATTTTTAAAGAATGTTACCCAGTTTCCTGTTTTAAAAGCATTTACATAGTTAATTGGATCAAAACTCTCCGGAAGAAAGGTTGGAGGATATTTAAATAGCTCTATATAACCTTTAAAAGAAGAGAAAAACATCCAAACAATTGGGAATAAGAAAACAATAGAGAGTATTATTAAAATAAAATGTATTGGAATAGAAATTTGGTTTCTTTTAATAATACGTTTTTTTAAAGAAGGTACATTAGTCATTAATAGAACCTCCCTTGTTTATCTTAAATTGGAAGATTGTAAAAACAGCCAATATAAATGTTAAAATGAAAGATTGTGTACATGCATAGCCCAGTTTAAATTTAGAGAATGCAGTATCATATATATTTTGAACAACAAACTTTGTAGCATCTCCTGGACCACCTCTAGTGAGAACTGAAACCATCCCGTAAGTTTTAAAAACACCAATAATACCAGTAATTAACACTAAGAACAAAGTTGGTTTTAACAAAGGAATTGTTATATGAATAAATCTTTGAAATGGTGTAGCTCCATCCACTTCTGCTGCTTCATAGTAAGTTGTAGAAATATTCTCAAGTCCAGCCATAAAAATAATCATTGAGCCCCCAGTGCCAGACCATAAAGAAGCAAGAATCAATACAATAAAAGCTCCAGTTGAATTTGTCATAATACTAGCTTTTGGAAGACCAATTAATTCTATGAAATAGTTTATGCAGCCAGTTGAATCGCCAAATATAAATCTAAATCCAATACCTACAACAATATATGATATCATTGAAGGCCAATAAAAAATAGTACGGTAAATTCCTTTTAGTTTACTGTTTTTTACAAGCTGATAGGCAAGAAACAATGGGAAAATAATTGCAATTGGAAGATAAATTACAGCATATTTAAACGTTCTAAGAATTGAGTTCCAATAATCAGCATCTTTAAAAATATCTATATAGTTTGCTAATCCTGTAAAAGTTGGAGATCCAATACCCTTCCAATCTGTAAACGATAATCCCAATCCATATATAAATGGAATAATTATGAAAATAAAGAAAATTAAAAAATTTGGTAAAATAAGAAGGTAAGGAAAAACCTTCATCTCTGTTGAATAAATAGAACTCTTTCTTTTCATACTAATAAATCTGTCAGAACTACATTGTCAGAGGCCAAAGCCTCTGACAAACACAAAATATTACCTAATTACTTTCCCATGAAAGTATTAATATTGTTATCAATCTTTGCACACAATTCAGATACTGTCATTTCTCCGCTAATAACCTTTGGCCAGTCATAAGTGAGATCTGTGCCAAAAGCTGCTGAAAGTCCTGGATAACCCCAGTCAAAAGCACCTTCATTTCCAGTGTTAGCAAGTTCGTTTGCAAACACAGCAAAATCTTCTGCGCAATAAGCATAATCAAGTTCAGCGCAGTCCAGTCTTGGAGAAACAAACATTGCTTCCTCACAATAACGCTTACTCTGTTCTTTTGATGTTACCCAAAGAATAAAATCAACTGCTTCCTGTTCATAACCAGAACCTTGAATAGCTGCTAATTGTTTTCCTCCTGGTGTTGAAGATCTTTGAACATCGTATGGCATATATGTTGCACACCATTCAAACGCTGTAATGTTTTCATGATAATTCTGGAGATTCCAGTTACCAGAAAGATGAGCAGCAACAAGGCCACCTCTGAAAAGAATACCTGCATCTTCAAATGTAATCCAAGGATTTGGATTGATAAGTTTTTCATTGAACATATCCAAGGTATAGTTAATTGCTCTTACGCTGTTTTCGGAAGAGAAATTACCACCATTTTCATTTGCGAAACTTCCACCAAATTCATAAAGCATTGTGGACCATCTATGAGTAGCATTGTCAATAGCCATTGCATATTCAAGTCCATTAGCTTCTTTAACTTTTCTGAGTGCTTCACGGAATTCATCCCATGTCCAAATATCATCTGGACCACTAGGAAGTTCAACACCTGCCTTATCAAACATTGTTTTATTAACAATAAGGCCATTTGCTGTTACATCTGATGGAACACTAATGATTGCACCGTTTTTTACATAATATGATTCAATAGAACTAATAAACTGACTCTTGAGAGCTTCTCCATCTGTATATTTTGAAAAATCTACAAATGCCTCATAGCAGTTATTGCTAATTCCTTCAGTAGTTCTTGTAATTGCAGGAGCTTCTCCTCCTGCAACAGACATCATAATCTTTTGACTCATATCATTAAATGGAACTTCAATTAGATTAATTTGAATATCTGGATGCATCTCTTCGTATTCATCAATAAGTTTCTGCATTGCAATGCCCTCGTTTCCATCTGACCACCAGAACATATCCAATTTTTTAACCTTTTTTGAACTCTCAGATGAACCATTTGCAAATGCAAAAGAAACAGTAAGAGCAACTACAAATAAAACTGTCAAAAGTTTTTTCATACCTTTTCCCTAACTATTGTTAGGCCTCCTTTCTTTTTTTTAGACTCAAAAACTGAGTTCTCTTCTCATAAATGGGATTACTTGTTCCCAATCATAGGTTTTGCAACCGTGCGCACCATCTCTCAAATGATATGCAAGACTTCCGCCTGTTATAGGTGCATTTACTTTTGGAAAATCAAAACAGCTTAAGCCCTTTTTCCCAAGATTTATGTATGCTTCACTTGCCAAGACACACGACTCAAACTCTTTTTTGGGACAAGCCCAATCGTCTTCACTTGCACTTGTAATATACAATGGTCTAGGTGCGATTAAAGCCAAAAGCATATGTTGATCCATTGGTAAATCTTCTTCTCTATTTCCATACTCCTTAAGTTTATTACAAGACCAATGAGGAAACTCTTTTACTATGCTTGCTATTCTTTCGCCGGTCTTTCCTCTGTGCATAGCACTGCCACAACACCCACTAACACTAGCAAAGACTCCTGTAATCCTTTCATCTTGTGCAGCTGCCCAAAGTGCTGTCTTTCCAGCTCTGGAGCATCCTGCAATAATTATCTTTTTAGTATCAAATCTTTCATCTGCATAAATAAAATCCACTATTTTACTCATAGCCCATGACCATACAGAAAGAGCACACCAACCATTATCACCCTGGGGCGGATAAAGTTCTAACATACCAAATTTACTCTTAACAGGATCATCAAACGACAATGTGTCAACCTCAACATTAATAGCAGCAATTCCTTGGTCCGCAAAATGATACATAGGGAAACGCTCATCACGCTTTCCTTTTGAATCAAAATTTTTAACAAGAGCTACAAAAAGAGGATTATTTGCAAAAGGATCAACCTGCATTATAACAGGAAGTTTTTTATTGGACCCTCTAAGTATAAGAT
>CAVEGR010000103.1:0-17641 GCA_963615565.1 Phocaeicola massiliensis
TTTTATCTCGCAAATCCAAAACCAATCTTCACAAAGCTCATTTTGCAAAAACCTCCTTAAAATGCCCAGTTTCCGTTCTTAAAGATTGGAACAAACTTTCCGTCACGGGTTTTTGCTGTAATGTTAAGCTCTTTACATCCAATCATGAAGTCTACGTGGATCATTGAATCGTTAACGCCAAGTTTATGGCACTCATCAAGAGTCATGTTCTCAAAACCTTTGATTGTATCTGCAAATCCAGCACCTAAAGCAAGGTGGCAAGCAGCATTCTCATCAAAGAGAGTGTTATAGAACAAAAGACTACTGTTACTAATAGGGGAGTCATAAGGAACAAGGGCACATTCGCCAAGATAAGCAGAACCTTCATCCATATTAATCATTTGAGTAAGAAGATCCTTGTTCTTTTCTGCATCCCATTGAACAGCTTTTCCATCTTGGAAACGAATCCAGAAGTTTTCAATGAGCTGGCTTTGGTAGCTTAGAGGTTTTGTTGCATAAACAATACCATTGGCCTTTCCACGCATTGGTGAGATAAAACATTCTTCAGATGGAATGTTTGGATTGAAGAAAATACCCTGAAGGCTGGTTTCACCTCCACCAGTGAATTGAGCTTGTGGGATCATTCCAACAGTGAAATCTGTGCCGTTTGAAGCTTCATAATGAAGTTCTTCAATTCCAAGACTGTTAATGTAATCACAATGTTTCTTAAGATCTGCATTGTGATCTTTCCAAGCTTGAATTGGATCTTCAGTCACACGGCTGGTGTAAAGAATTTTCTCCCATAACTTTTCAACAGCCTGTTTCTTAGAAAGCTCAGGGAAGAGTTTTTTAGCCCAAGCTTCACCTGGAACAGCTGCAATACACCATTGATATTTATTCTCAAGCTGGTCTCTGTACTTCTTAATCTGTGGATAAAGCTTTTGCCTTGCATGAGCCATTTTTTTCTGATTAATGCCCTTAAGACCATCTGGATCTTCAGATTCAATGTAAATTCTGCATGGAACTCTATCTACATAATGCTGCCATTTTTCATGTTCCCACTTTTCCAATGTAGTAAGAGTCTTCATTGATCTATACTTATAATGAAGCTTTGAAAGTGGTTGATAAGACCAGTCAACAATAACTTTTTCAGCACCAGCTTTGTAGCATTCTTCAACAAGCATCTTAATGAATTCAGGCTGGTCAAGGTCACATTGGATGATAACTTCTTGGCCTTTCTGCACGTTAATACCACACTGAGCAATAAGCTCTGCGTACTTCTTTAAAACTGTTTTTCTCATGAAAAATATCTCCTTCAAGAGGTTGCAAACCCTCTACATTTACTTTCATTATTAGCAATTAACAATCTCATACTCATCTGTTCCAAGGCCCAAATCTTTTGCATACTTGATAGCATCACGCCAGTCTGTGACCTTGTGGTTATTGCTTAGGTTATCCAAGTGCTGGTCATAAGGGTTGTCAGCATCCATCAAATGGCTATGAGCCATAGGCCTTTGGGCGTTAACAGCATCAATGCAGGCCTTATCCAAGGCAACAGGGTCAGCACTTGCAAACATACCTACATCTGGAATAATTGGAGTGTCATTGCATGCATAGCAATCACAGTACGGCGATACATCTACAACCAATGAGATATGGTAATTGGGCTTTCCATTTAGAACTGCCTTGGTGTACTCGGCAATCTTCCTGTTCAGTACTCTGAGATCGTCTGAACCATGCTTGGTTGACAATGCACCGGTAGGGCACACTTCAAGACAGCGTCCACATCCAGCACACTTATCTTCAGCAAAAATCATCTTACCATCTTTGAAAGTCTGCACGTCATGGGCACACACAGCCTTGCAACTTTCGCATCCCACACATAAGGACTCGTCGTAAGCCGGACGCACGGAAGTATGCATGTCTTTCTTGCCCGCTCTAGACCCACAACCCATCCCGATATTCTTAAGGGTCCCTCCAAAGCCAGCTTCTTCATGCCCCTTAAAATGGGAAAGAGAGATAATGATATCGGCATCAGAAATGGCTCTACCAATTTTAGCTGTAGGGCAGTAGTAGCCTCCCGGGACAGGTAAATCTACCTCATCAGTGCCCCTAAGGCCATCTGCTATAATTACAGGTGCATCTGGACAGCTGACTGGATTGAAGCCGTTTGCGTATGCCGTTTGTATGTGGTCAAGTGCGTTGGTGCGGCTTCCTGTGTACAGTGTGTTGCAGTCTGTAAGAAATGGCTTTCCGCCACGGCTTTTGATATACTTTGCAAGTGCCTGTGCATAGTTGTGCCTAAGAAAAGCCAAGTTTCCAAGTTCGCCAAAATGAAGCTTGATTGCAACAAACTTGTCCATAAAATCAATCTTGGACATGTCGCTCTTTTTGATAAGATTCTCAAATTTAGTGATAAGAGAAATCTTGCTGAAAGTCCTGAAATCTGTGAAATAGACCTTACTTTTCATCATCTTTTTCCTTTTTGACTGCGTGAGTTGCAATCTTACTTGTTTTACAAAAGATTTTTTCTATACGTTTAACCTCTCCCTCCGTCAATGCCGCGCGAGTGAGAAGATCAGATAAGAATTCAGCTGTAAAGGCGCGCTCTTCATTGTTTTTGAAGTATCCAAGTGCTTCAAGAGCGGCCTTGCAGTTGTCTACAGCTTGTGAAATGCGTGAAATATTAACAACATTGCCAGCTTGCGAGTTGTTATAAGTGTTAAGCTTTCTAAAGAGAGTATAAGCAATAATTTGCACAGCTTGAGATAGATTTAGTGAAGGGAAGGCATCGCTAGTGGGAATTGTGACCACCATTGAACACGCTTTGACCTGTTCATCTGAAAGTCCATTGGACTCACAACCAAAGACAATTGAAACCTTGCCATCCTGTGAAGGGGTATCTGCAATTCTTTGGGCAAGTTCTTCTGGGGAGACTCTACTTGTTTTGCGACCTTTTCCCATGCGCCTAGTTGCAGCAACGGAGAGGACACTGTCTGCTACAGCATCTTTAAGATCTTGAAATTCTTTTCTGTTTTCATAAAGGTCATAAGCATGAAGAGCTAAGGTTTTAACGCGCTCGTCATCATAAATTCTATCGGTAACCAAAGTGAGGTTAGTAAGTCCCATTGTCTTCATTGCTCTGCAAACGCTACCAATGTTTGCACCGTCTTGCGTGTCACAAAGAATGATTTCTATTTGATTAAGATTCATGCTGATAATGATATGTTATCTTGCTAGTTTTTCCAAGGTGGGATATGATTTTAAACATGAATTCAACGGCAAATAACACTCAAGACAAGAAAGAAAAGTATCTCAAGCAGATAAAAACGTTGCTTAGTTTGCTTCTTATAATTACTGTAATGGCAGTTTGCAAAGTTACAGGGGATGTTAGCATAACTTTGCTTCTTTCAGTTTTTATTTTTATCATGGTTCTTCCTCTTGTTAATTCACTTGAAAAAGCAAAAGTTCCAGGATGGCTAGCTACAGTAATTGCTGTACTAATAATTGTTGTGCTTATGCTGGCATTTGTCTGGTTTGTTTTTTACACAGTAGATGTTCTTATCCGTAAGGTTCCAACTTATGCTTCCAAGTTGAATGATTTAGATGTTTTTGTTCAAACTTTAGTCAGTAAATGGGTAGATCTTCCAGATAATTTCTCAATCTTTAATTTAATTCAAATAGACTGGGTTGGTGGCGTTGTGATGCCAATGCTTAAATCAGTCTCAAGTTCTACAATGTCTATTTTGAGCAATGCTCTTGTTACTCTTCTTATGACAGTATTTCTTTTGCTTGAGCGCCATACACTTATTCCAAAAATGGGATATGTGGCCAACTATAACAATAACAATGTTGAGCCAAAGTCTCTTTTTGAAGAAGAAAAAGAACAAGACGATAAAGTTCAGAAAATTTGGGATAGAATTAACAAGCAGGTTTCAAAATATATTGGTATAAAAATTGTTGTCAGTATTGCAACTGGTGCAATGTTCTACATTGTTTCAAAGTCCGTAGGTCTTGATTTTGCATTCCTTTGGGGTGTTTTGGCTGTTGTTTTAAACTTTATACCAACCATTGGAAGCATAGTGATTACAGTTGTGACAATATTTATGGCAATTATTCAATTCTTACCTAATTGGACACCAATTCTCATTGTTGCTGCCGGAACAATTCTAACTGAAAATATTATTGGAAATTTTATTGACCCAAGACTTCAAGGCAACCAGCTTAACCTAAGTCCTTTTGTTATTCTTGTTGCATTAAGCATATTTGGCTATGTTTGGGGCATTGTTGGAATGTTCTTAGCCGTTCCTCTTTTAAGTGTTCTGCAGATTGTTTTTGCAAACATGGAAGAAACAAAACCAATTGCAATGCTCATAAGTTCAGGACATTCTTTTAATACTGAAGTTCAAGGTACTTCAAGGAAATTTAGAAAAAAGAAAACCTCAAAAAACAAGGACCAGATGGATTCTGAAAGCTTCTATGATGGTGATGTTTTGTTTCCTGAATTTAGGCATGAAAAACGTTCTGAAAACCAGTATGAAAGCCGCTCTGAAGATTGCACTGCAAACCAGCCTGAAAGTCCAAGTACAAAATAAGATTTTCTGTTGCTGAAGCAACAGATTGCAAAATTCCTACTTTCAAACTCTCTTTTTTGCTTGACGATTGTCATGTTTCATATGCATATTATGTTTTTAAAAAAGAATTGGTGGGAGGTGTTGTCTCATGGCTTATGAAATGACCCCTTTTGAGAAAGAAATGGAAGAAAAGCTCCTAGATATGAGATCTGAGCTTTTACATAAGATTGCAAAGTCAGATGATGACTTTAGGTCTCTTGTTGGACCTACAGGTGGTAGAGATAGCATTGATTTGGCTTGTGATGACATGGTTTCCAAGAAAATGGAAACCATCAGCAAAATGGATGCTGGACGTCTTAATGCAGTTGATCAAGCTATAATTAGAATTCGTAATGGTAAATATGGCATTTGTGCAAACTGTGGACAAAAAATTCCAGAGGATAGACTCCGAGCAATCCCATATGCCCTTTTATGCATCAACTGCAAATCAAAATCTGAAAGACGCTAAGTTTCTAAATTGAGTGAGGCATGTTGAGAACAGCAAGTCTCACTCAACACTTATAACATCAATTATCTCTTGTCTTTATCAATACTTGAAAGGCAAAGAAGAGCAATGAGCGCAAAGATGATGGCAAATACTAAAAGTGCAGACCATTGATCTGAGATGTTCTCTGCCGTTGTTGCATATTCAAGATTTTGGCTCTCTTGACCCATTTTCATGCAAAATTCGTCCACTTTATTTTGGCTTTCCATTGCAACTACTAAATCATTAAGTGGTGTTTCTCCCTCATATTCAACATACTGGAATTGCTTGAGCATTTTCCATACTGTGGTCATTGGAAGAGCATTGTAGCCCACTACAGCACACAAAGCGCACATACCAACTCGTGCAATTGTAAAGTAAGATATAACAGTAGCAATACCTTCTGGAAGAGAGAATACAGCACCTGAGAATAAAAGCTCAAAGATAAGCACAAATGGCATAATTGTCATTGCAGCAGTTGTTGTTTTTGAAATTGCAGAGATTAAAAGAGCCAGCATATCAGCAGAGAAAGTAACAAGAAACAATGTTACTAATAAGTCTAAACAAAGTAATGGTAAAACTGTTCCCTTAACTGGCAATTTTACTCTAGTGAGATACAAAACTGCAGTTGTGACAAAAGCTTGGCAAAAACAGAGAAATGCTTGATAAATAACATGAGCTGAAATATAAGCCTTTAGTGACATTCCGCAGCGGTGTTCACGCTTAACAATTTCTCTTTCTCTACAAATAACTTGAACAGAATTAAAGAATCCATTCCAGATACAAATACAAGAGAGTGCAAGGGAACCTTTTAGAGTTCCTTCCATGTTAATACCAAAAGAACCTTTAATAACGTAGGAAACAAGGCCTGCAATCAGGGCTGCCATTGCAACAACTTTCCAGTCTCCTATGTTAATGAACATTCTGAAAAACTTTCCTACATATATAGGAACTTGTCTGATCCAGCCTCTATACTGCTTGAAATTCATTTTCTTCATTCGGCTTTCCTCCCTTTTTCAAAACGTTCAATCAGTTCATCTGCTAGGCCTTCTCCGCCTTCATCTTTTTTGTTAATCATCTTAACAATGTCTTCCATTTTTTCTTTTCCAAAGAACTGTCTTGCTTCATCAACTGGACCATAGAATACTAGACGGCCTGTTCTCTTTTCGTCTTTTGCAAGAACAATAACGTCGTCAAAAAGATCTATGACTCTATCTGGAGAGTGTGTGATAACAATGACAATTTTTCCTGTTCTTGAAATGTTGTGAAGTCTTTGCATAAGATCATATGCAAGAACACCATCTAGTCCGGAATCTGGTTCATCCAAAATAAACAAAGAAGGTTTTGTAACAAATTCCATAGAAATTGAAGTTCTCTTCTTTTGTCCTCCTGACTGTTTTGCAACAATATTATCCTCAATAGGCAAGAGTCCAAAAATGTCAAGAGTTTGCTCTATTTGTTTATTGGTATCATCTTTTTTTACGCTAGTTGGAAGTCTAAGTTTTGCAAAATCTGTAACGGTTCTCTTAATGGTATCGTTGTAGCGAATAAGATCCTGTTGTGGAACAAAGCCAATATCATGTTGCACTTCGTTGAATTGTGTGTAAACATTGCGTCCATTTAGGTGTATTTCAGCTTTTGCGGGTTCGTATCCAGTTATTGCATTTAAAAGTGTGGATTTTCCTGCTCCAGAACCGCCAAGAAGTAAAACCATTTTACCAGGTTCAATATTGAACTGAATATCCTTGAGAAGGCATTTTTTCTTGAGTCCAAAGGCTTTTTTCTCTATCCTAGACTTAATATCAACTGTAAGACCTTTATCTTTAACTGCAATGTTGCTTTCTAAATTAGAGTCATCTAAATCTTCTTGGTCAACGGTTTTGTATGGTACAAACTTCTTTGAACATCCAAAAACCATAGCAGCTACGCCAGAAAGAGTAACCCAAAGGAAAGTCCAGCTTTTCTTTCTTTTTACTTGAAACATTGCTGAAAGGTTGTAGTAAGCTTTGATTCTGAAAAATAGAACACAAATTGCAATTGGCAGAGTAATAATACCCAATATATTTGTGATTTTTTCTGAGAACTCAAACGCACCAAGCAAATTTCCTATGCCTAAGAGAAGTTCCATAATGAACCATGGAATTCCAATTTCATCTACATCAGCACACTCAGAGAGCCTAAAGACCCTTAATACAGGAACTAGTGCCCATTTCTTGTTTACATTGCACTTTTCAAAAATGTACCACAAACCAATTGTAAACAATATGAAATCCACAAGTTCACCAATGGCGTAAAGATTGCTAATTATATCTTCCATATATGTTTCTCCCTAGAGGCTTTTGAAAACCTCCCTAGATTAATTTTAGATTAATTTAAGAATTGATCTTGCAGCCTTACCCCTATGGCTGTATTTATTTTTATTTTCTTCTGAAAGTAGTGCCATTGGACTTTGTGCTTCATTGCAATAAAAAACAGGATCATAACCAAAACCATGTTGTCCAATTTCTTCTTCTAAAATTCTGCCTTCTGCTGTTTCTTGTACACAATATATGGTCCAGTCGTTTTTAAGTAACACCATTGAACAAATGAATCTTGCAGTTCTCTTGGACTCTTCAAGATTTTTTAGCATACTAAGAAGAAGCGTATTCTTCTCATGAGCTTCTAATAAGGTCACACCATCTTTACTGCCAAATCTAGCAGTTTTAACTCCTAGAAGATTTGGAAGAGCATCAACAATGAGACCAGAATCATCTGCTAAAACAGCATAATCATCTAAGTTGGCTTTCTTCAAAACTTCTTTAAGTGCTTTTGCTTTAATTATTGCATTGGCAATAAAAGTTTTTCCATCTTCAATACAGTCAAATGTAAGACCTAAATCCTTTGGTAATAGAATTTCATGTTTACAAAAGAGATCTTCAATTTCTTTTTTCTTATGCTCGTTAGAACTTGCAAGAATAATTTTCATACGCCGAGAATAAAACTTTTACATAA
This sequence comes from Phocaeicola massiliensis, assembly GCA_963615565.1. Lineage (GTDB taxonomy): Bacteria > Spirochaetota > Spirochaetia > Sphaerochaetales > Sphaerochaetaceae > UBA9732. The sequence continues at coordinate 8,068 of CAVEGR010000103.1, forward strand.
ACAGTTCAATTATGATGAAGAGATATCTGCGTATTAAATGTTAAATAGTTGATTTTTTTCGCCTCCAATTGTTGTGCTTTGTCCATGTCCAGGTAGAACAATGACTTTAGAAGGCAAGGCTAAAATCTTTTTTAATGATACTCTAATGTCCTTAAATGAGCCACCAACGTCAGTTCTTCCATAACTTCCATAAAATAATGTATCGCCTGATAGAAGAACAGAATGCTCTTCTGAATAAAGGCAAATAGAATCCATAGTGTGGCCTGGAGTATACAGCACTTTAAATGATCCAATATTATCACCATCTTTTAGTAATAAATTTGGTTGAGGAATTTCAAATTCTTGAGAGTCGTAGCATGTGCCAAGATAATATTCTCCAAGTAGATATCTTGCCTGCTGTTTTACACTGCTGGTGGAAATATTTGTCTTTTCACTTATTGCAATCTTTGCATCAGGATAGAGCTTATGAATATCATATAAAGCTCCAACATGGTCAAAATGGCCATGTGTTAAAATGATGTGAGTGAGTGGCTGTGGCAAAAACTGCTCAATAGACTTTTTTATAAAAGAAGGGTCCCCTCCAGGATCAATTACTGCAGAGAACCCATTATTTTCAACATCATCTTCAACTAAATAACAGTTAGTATTAAGAAGACCAACTGTAATACATTTAATTTTCACTTATTCAACATCCTTGTCTTTGCTGAAGTTAATCTTGACCTTTCTGCCTTTGTAAGTTTGACCATTAACAGCACCAATGATGCCCTCAGAAGCATCTTTCTTCACATGAATGAAGGAATAGTTCTGTTTATAGGCTATTGCTACTATTGAATCGTTACTAATATTTGCCTTCTCACAAATAAACTGTGCAAGCTCTTTTGGTGAGCTCTTACTTGATTTTCCTACGTTTATATAGAAAGAAACTGTGTTCTCTAGAGATTTTGTAGGAGCCTTTCTTTCTTCTGCTCCTGCCTTCTGCACTCTAGTTGTTTTGCTATGTTCCCCTGAATCTCCATGGCGAGTGATATAAAGATAAGCTAAAAGATTTCCTCTCATAAGAAGAGGTACATTTTTTCTTATAACTTTTCTCATCTCTTCAATTTCTTCAGGATTATTATAAAGCTGCATTTCTTTTACAAGCTCTTTAATTTTCTGTCCTCTGATATCTGCAATGGAATCTGCCATTTTAAAATTTGCTCCTTTGAGGGTTAAAACCTCTTATGAGGTTGTTTTGCGAAGTGTCTGAATAAGTATACAGCATTTTACGCCTTTGTGCAAAAACCTCTTCACAAAGCTCATTTTGCAAAAAACTTCTAATGTGTTACAATTTGATTTATGGCAGGTCTAAACACAGAAATTGAAGCTTTATCTAAGGAGATAGAAAAAGCCCAAACGAATCTAACAGATTTACACAGACAACTTGGAAATGCTGCTGCACCTTGGCACGCAAACATAAATTACATCCCAAGTCAGAAGGCCTTTGAAGAGCTTTGCGAGCTTGTAAACCAAAAGGATCAGGTTGACGATAAAATCACAAGCCTTCAAGATGCACTCAAGCGCATGTCTACTGGTGGCGAACAAATGGAGCAGACTAAAATCTCCATGAAAAATCTGGACTCTCGTTTTGAAGTCCTCAAGGCCATGCTTGGAGCAGTTGCAATTGAAGCCCAGTCAGCTGGTAAACTCCCCTCTAGGTTAGACCGATGTCTTTCTCCAATGCGTGAATATGAGAAAAAAGTATCGGATTTAGAAGAAAAGATAAAAAAAACTGGCCCTGATTCACGATTTCTTAGACCATTTTATGAAAAAAAACTTGAATCTTTGAAAAGTAGCCTAGATTCGGTTTTTGCTCAAACAGGAAAGAAACTCTACGACTCGGGGGATTTTAGAGAAGTTCCAGGAGAAAGAGCGCAAGAAATTCTTGCAGAAATGGAAGATATACGCTTGATGAAGCGAAACTACAAAAGTACGTTAAAAGATCAAGCCTCCATAGTGGACCAAGCACAGGGTTCCCTTGTAAGTATGGGCGCTTATGGAGAAGAAGGCCGTAGGCTTAAAGCTCTTCAGGTAGAAGAAAATCAAATAATGAACAAACTTGTTGAGAAGTTTACTCAATATGGCAAAATTCTAGCTGAAGGCATGGAGTATTGGTATGACAACAATGCACCACCAGAACTTAAAACCTGTTGCAGTCAAATTTACAACCAAGAAGCCTACATTGAAACTAAAAAGCATGAGCTTGCTCATCTTATGATGCAACAGGACATTGAAATTCATGAAATGAAACTTTCACAGCTCTCAGATCAAATGAACCACTTAAATAGCCAAATTATGGCCATAGAGAACCAGAAAGCAGAACTTCAGCAAAAGGTAGACTCAGAGCTTAAGGCTATATCAGATCTAAAGATGCAGCAAAACAACCTCGTAAACGACAATAGCATGGTCTAACAGTGTAGCGGGTGTGGCCAGTGTAGCCATTGTAGTCCCAAATGTAGCCAGTGTGTCGGTTGTCCGCACTGTCGTCAGTGTTACCAAGTACAGTCCAGCATCTCCACTGATTCTAATGTCTTGTTAGATTGTTTTATTGTCACTCTTTGTGTATCATGAAGCAGAAAAACGAGTAGAAAATGGAGGAGAGGCGGTGTATTCCATTTTAAGTGAAATTGGCAACAAGATTGTTTACTACATTGAAAATTCCGGCTTTGATCTTTTGACAGCAGTTGTTGCATTCTATTTTGGTACTTTAATTATTAAGAATGTTCTTCAGCTGGTTAAGGTTGGAGTATTAGCCTGCGATATTGATACTGCTTTGGTTCATTTTATTCTGACCATTGTTAAGTTTGTGCTGTACTTATGCTTGATTTTGTATTGTTTATCAACATTGGGCTTGCCATTATCGGGATTTGTGAGTGCGGTATCGGCATTGACTTTGGCAATTGGGCTGTCTGTGAAGGATTTGATTGGTAGCGTTGCAAATGGCCTTATGTTGGTAACAACGCATCCGTTTAAGGAAGACGATTACGTGGAAATTGATGGCGTTGGTGGGACTGTGAAGGAGCTGACTTTGATGCATACTGTGCTTGCTACTCCAGACAACAAACGGGTGATGATGCCAAATTCAAAAGTGTTTAGTGCAAATATTGTCAATTATTCGGCCAATGAGTTTAGACGTCTGATAATTCCAGTTGAAGTGGATTATAATGCAGATTATGAAGCTGTCCAGAAGCTTCTTTTGAAAGTTGCAAATGAGCATCCGTTGGTGTGTTCAGACCCGGCACCTACTGCAAGATATAATTTTAATGGTGATTCTGCTGTGCATTATGATGTTAAAGTTTGGTGTAGAAATGAAGATTACTGGCCTGTATCTTGGGATTTGAGTGAGCAGCTTTATATGGCTGTTTTTAATAACAATATTGATGTTCCGTATCCGCAAATAACGGTAAGCTACAGGAAGGAGGACTAAGATGAGTGCATTAGAGAAGATGATTTCTACGTGTATTTTCTGGTTTTTGCTTTATCTTGTGACGCTTTTTGTTACGAATAAGACTGGTGTTGGCTCTAATGTTCTCAAGCATGCTTTGAAACGGCTTGCAAGAATGCGCAAGCTTTGTGCTAAATTCCAGTCTCTCATTACTTCTAGCAGTTTTAACATAAAATCTAAGAGTGCAGTTCTTATGTTAAATGAAATTATCAGGTGCCAAAAAAGTTTTTTGAGAATTCTTTCTGTTTATCTGTATGATGACAAGACAGACAAAGATGTAATTGAGGCTAAAGATTATGTTGCATCCATTTCTGATTACTGCAAGCAGGCTTTAATTCTTGTCTCTGATGGCTCTGATGCCAATGTCTCTGATTACTTTAAGCAAATTGAAGCTCGTATTTCCAGTGCAGAAGTCCATATTGAGAAGGCTTTGGAATATGATATTAAAAACGAGATGCTAAAGCTTTAACCGCTATACTTTAAGGAAAAAATGATGGCCTATAAAAGGTATTTAGCTCTTATTTTTCTATGGATTGCTTCATTTGGGGCTATCTTTGCATCCTCAGAGACCTCTACATCTGATTTGCTTGAAGTTGAGACAACTCATTTTACTATAATTTATGATGAATCAACTCAAGAAAGTGCAGCCTTGATTGCCAGTACTTGTGAAGACTCATATGAATATCTTTGTTCTTTGTTTCATACAGATCCAAATTTGCATTTGCCTGTAGTCTTTACATCTAAGATTAAAATTCTGAATGCTTATTTTACTACTGGACCTTCAAACCATATTGTACTTTATGATGTTGTTGCAGACAAAGTAAGTCTTACTTCTTTCTCTGAAACTTTGACTTCTGTATTCAAGCATGAGTTAACTCATGCCTTTACAATGAATCTTCGCAGTTCTTTTTGGCAATGTTTAGCTAATATCTTTGGGGACTCTGTTAACCCTTCAAATTTTCTTTATTCGTACCAATCAATGACTGAAGGTATAGCTGTCACAACAGAAAGCCTAGAGGGCTATGGCCGTATGAACGATCTTTATTCATACAGAGTAATCTACCAAGCAAAACTTGAAGGCAAATTTCCTTCTTGGCTTGAGATTAGTGGTGCACGAGATACGTATCCATCTTCACTTTTGCCTTACATCTTTGGTGGTGCTTTTCTTACTTATTTATGTGATACATATGGTACAGATCCTGTTTATGAGATCTTTGTTGAATTTGGAAAAATTAACTGGTTTAAGGATACAGCTAACATAATTGAATCAAAAATTGGTGTTGATTTTAAGACACTCTGGAATGATTTTTATGATTCCATTGAGGTTCCAGGCAATATACTTGAAGGTTCTAAGCTGGAAAGTTATACAAAACTTGGTTCGTTTAATGGAATTAAGGCTCTTTCAGACGGCTCAGTAGTCTTCCATGATAGTTCTTCTTACAGCTTGTATACTCTTACTTCTGACCTTGATGGGGCTTTAAATAACTGCACTAAACTTTGCGATTTTCTATCTTATTCTGATGAATATGCAGTTACTGAAGATGGTTTAAAGCTTCTTATGCCTTTTATTCTTGAATCTTCTAGCTGTGTTAAGATTATGACAAAAGACGGCAAGACACTTAAAGTTTTCAGTTTTGATGATAGAGATGCCCGGGATGGAGTTTTCATAGAAAATGGTATCCTCATGTATGTCTCAAAAGGGCAAGAAACTTTCTTAGAACTCTACAACACTGACTATGAATTTGTCTCTTCTGTTTCTCTTGGCTATGGAGCTGTTGCGTCTTCTTTTACAAATTGCAAAGATGGGAATGTTGCATTTATTTATACATTAAACGGAGAAGATAATATTGCAATTCTTAGTCTTCAGAATATGAGCATTGAGCTTTATGAAAATCCAAAATCAATGAGAATATTCTCTTTATCTTTAGCTAATAAAACAGATGAAAATCTCTTGTCCTTCACTTGGTTCCCAACTGTTAGTTCTTTAGCTAACATTGAAAATGATAGCCCAATTCTAGGCTCATATGGCGAATTTATCCTGCATGATAGTAGTTTTAGGCTATCAAATGTTAATGTTAACGGTGGAGTAAATTCTCCTTTACGCCTAAAAGATACTGTTCTTTTCTCAAGTGATCTTTATGAAGGTGCTGTTCTTAATACCATTGCAATTGAAAATCTAGAACTAGAAGAAAAAATATATACATCTCACAAAACACTTAAAGTTCAAAACTTTGATTCTAGTAAGTTTGAGGCCCTTAATGACGCAAAGAAATATAATGCATTTGACCATATGACAAATGGATCTCTTTTACCTATTGGATATTATCTTGACGGCTCTGCTGGCCTTGGTTTGACTTGGATGGTAGTAGATCCTACAGAGCAGTATGCATTTAATATGACTGGTTTTTTTGATGAATATGATCTCTTTAATTTAGGCATTTGGGGCACCAATAATCTTGAACTTGGACCACTTTCATTACCAGTTTCAATTGGAGCAAAGCTAACGGACAGCATAATGCAGTTTGATTTTCAAATTGAACCTTATTATTCTTATTATTTTGATGCAGGCAAACAACTTGACATTTCAGATTTTATGTCAGATAGCGTAATACTTTCCCCCAAAGGTTCCAGCAAAGGCATTACAAACGCATTACATAATACATTTGTAATCTCTTATACCAGTGCAACTTCTACAGGCATTGGGCTGAACACAACAAAGGGCTATATAGTTCAATTTGCATTAGAGGACATTGACCCAAGTCTAGCCTTCAAGGTGAAATTTCCAATCTTCAAGTTTGGTTTTACACTAGAGGGAGCTGCAAAATATACAATTAAGGCCAATGACATCCAACTTTCAGGTTCTACAAATGTGAATTTGCTTAACCTTGAAATTCAAAAAGGAACACGAATTCTAAGCTTGTACCTCAAGCGAATTTCTCTAGATACTCAATATGATTGTTCATACAACGTTTTCCAAAGGTCATTTGAACATATCCTCCAGCTTAGACTTTATGCAACACTTACACCGTTATTTGGAGCATTGAGCTCTGCTTTTGAAATCAAGCTTGGTGCAGTACTTTCTTGGAATCCGGCAGAGGGCACGCCAAAGGTTACCTTCTCCGTAATCCAATAACCCGATATTTTTAGGATGGTCCCATGCAAAGGCAATGTATTGCTATAGATTTAAAATCGTTTTACGCATCAGCAGAATGTGCAAGGCGCAACATTGACGCTTTAGATGCTAATTTGGTTGTGGCTGATGAGTCTAGAACGGACAAAACAATTTGCCTTGCTGTCTCCCCAACACTTAAAGCTTATGGTATAAAAGGGCGCTGCAGACTCTTTGAAGTTAAAGCTGCTGTGAAAGCTATCAATGAAAAAAGACTACAAAAGGCTCCCGGTAAACACTTTGTTGGAAAAAGTGTATATGACAGTGAACTTAAAGCAAATTCCAGCTTAGAGTTAGACTTTATTATTGCAAAACCTAATATGGCCTACTATGTAGAAGTAAGTTCTAAGATTTATGAAATATATCTCAAGTACATTGCTCCTAGCGACATTCATGTTTATTCAATAGATGAAGTTTTTATGGATGTAACGCACTATCTAAACATGTTTAAAATGACAGCAAGAGAGCTTGCAATGACAATGATTAGAGATGTTTTAGCAAGTACAGGAATTACAGCCACTGCAGGAATTGGCCCCAATTTATATCTTTGTAAGATTGCAATGGACATTGTTTCAAAGAAAATTCCTGCAGACAAAGACGGGGTGCGAATTGCAGAACTTGATGAACTTGAGTATAGAAAACAATTATGGTCACATACTCCAATTACAGATTTTTGGCGTCTTGGAAGAGGTTATGCCCAACGGCTTGCAAATCTTGGACTTTACACAATGGGTGATGTTGCAAGATTTTCGCTAAAAAATGAAGAATTACTATATAAAACCTTTGGTGTGAATGCAGAGCTTTTAATTGACCATGCTTGGGGATATGAACCATGTACAATAGAAGATATAAAGAATTATAAACCAAAAAGTGGAGGTTTGAGTGTAGGACAAGTCTTATCGTGTCCTTATGAGTTTTCAAAAGCAAGGCTTGTGGTCAAAGAAATGGCAGATGAAATTTCTTTTAGTCTTGTAGAAAAAAATCTCAAAGCTGATTCTGTTTCTCTTTACGTTGCTTATGATCAAGATTATCCACCTGAATATGATGGCCCTTTGGCATTGGATTATTATGGCCGTCTTGCTCCAAAAAGTGCACAAGGTCATGTAAAGTTTGATATTCCAACTTCCAGTGCTTCTATGATAAAGAAAGCTGTAACACAAATCTTTGATAGTCAAGTAAATAAAAACCTTGCTGTAAGACGTTTAGGACTTGGAGTGGAATGTAAACAAAAAGCCTACAGCGAGCAACCTAACCTATTTACTGAAGAAATAAAAGAAATATCTCCAAAAGAGAAGAAGCAGCTTGAAACTGCTTTGGCTATAAAAAAGAAGTTTGGCAAAAATATATTGTTAAGAGCATCGGACTTAGAGGAGGGTGCAACAGCTAAAGCAAGAAACAGCCAAATTGGAGGGCACAATGCCTAAGGAGATGAAAGATCCCACCAAAGTGCAGCCATATGAAGATATAATCAATCTCCCTCATTGGAATCCTAAATTTCACAAGCGTATGACAAATAGCGAGCGAGCAGCCCAGTTTGCACCATTTGCTGCATTATCTGGATATTCTAAAGCTATAGAGAAGGCAGAAAAAGAGCACCTGAAAAGATTTTGAGAACAGTTTTGCCAAAACCTGAAAAGTTCTAGAAAGTCAGTTCATTTATTTCTGGAACAAGCTTGATAAGTTGTGTCTTGTAGAAATCTATCAGCTTATCAGCATTTGGACCTTTTCTGCGAATTGTACGGCGAAGTAAACGCATATAGCCAATAATTTTAGCTTTATTTTCTACTTCTGCAATACGTGCTTCATCACAAGTGCCAAGGTACATTGCAAGTGCTTTGTGCCAAAATTTTGTTGATACGTCAAAAGGAATCTTTAAGAATTGCATGATTACATCATGATCCAGCTCTCCAAAGCCTACAAAAGCATTGAACATTGAACCAAGTTCAAATATTGGATGGCCAACGCAAAGTGTATCCATATCAATAAGTAAAGCTTCTCCGTCACGAACCATAACATTATTTGTATGATAATCTCCATGTAGCATTGTCTGTTGTTGTGGAACAGCTTCTACCATTGCATAAAGTTTGTTTCCAATTTCTTTTGGTAGATATTCTTTATCAAATTCAGCCCAACTTAAAGCAACTTCTTTCATATCTGGCATATCGCCGGGTTTTACTTGTGTGCTATGAATTTGCTTTAGCATATCTACAAAGTATTTAAGAGGAACATCCAAGTGCTCTGGATCCTTTTTGATGAGTTTTGAAAGTGATGTTGCTTCAAGAAGTTCCATGACAGTGCCATAACTATCTCCAACACGGACAACATCATAAGGAATTGCAGTATTGATTCCAAGAACAAGAGCTTTACGTGCCAATTCACGTTCTCTTTTGATTTCTGGCAGAGCATCTGAATTAAAGTATACTTTTACAATTGTTTCAGCATCATAACGGTACACAGCACCATTTGCACCTCTTCCTATAATTTCGCAACCTTCTACAGAAAGCTGGCGGTATGCTTTTTGCACTGTTAACATTTCAGTAAAACCGGTCATGCTTAAAATGTCATAGACCTCAGGTGAAACGTTTATCATTGTTAAATTTGGTTCTTTCTTACGAAGCTTTAAAATAACTCGTAAGCCAGCACTGGAGATGTATTCAAGATTTTTTGCATCAAGTACAATTGGAGCGCCTTTTGCTGACTCATATTCTTCATTTATCTTAGTTTCAACTTCAGCTGCATTAGTAGAACTTATACGTCCAGTTAGGTAAATTGTTACTTCATTACTCATAATCTTATTTCTCCTCAGTATTTTCAGTGTTGTCAGAAACGCTTCCAAAAACGGCTTGGACTAGTCCATTGTATTCTTGCCATGCCAAAGTATCAGAAAGTTCTTTTGTATAATTCAAAATAGAACAGTAATACCA
>CAVEGR010000104.1:0-4129 GCA_963615565.1 Phocaeicola massiliensis
TTGAATTGCTAATGAGGGACAACTACAAAAAGGGTGTTAAAGATGCTGAAGCAAAAGCAGAAGCCAAAGCCAAGGAAAAGGAAGCTTGTACCATTAAAAACTTCTATTCTCAAGGTCTTAGTATTGAAAACATTGCCAAAGGGTTTTCTATCAGTGAAGCAGAAGTTCAAAAAATCATATCTACAAAATAGTTAGAAGAAAGAGTTGTACATAAACAACCCATTTTGGCTGTTTTATGTACACATATGTACATAGAAGACTATTTTTTCTTCATTTATGTACAACAAACAAAAAACACGTTATCCAAAGATAAACAAGAGCACCCTCTGGTATGGGGCCCAGAGGGTGCAAATAAAAATTTATGTGTTCTGCCCATGGGGTGGCAGGAAACACCTTAGTTAGTTAGTTATCAAATGGTTCCTCAACTTTGGTGTTGTCATAATAGTACGTTCCACCACATTCTGGAGCTAGCCATTTCGTTACCAAGTCCACTGAAGCAGAGCTTCCGGTTACCTTAATACTGCTACTCGCAACGCAGAATCCGTCTTGGTATAGTGCGGCAAGCATTACCTTCCAATCGCTATTTTGAGTTGTGTCAGCCATCTCAAATGTGACACCATTTAGTTCAACAGTAGAATCTCCAACAGCTACAACTCCAAGAGGATATGTACATCCGTCTGAATAAGAAGATGAAGCGTCTACTACAGTAGTTTTCAATGTTGAGTCACTAATCTTTATAGTCTGTTCCGCTTTGTAACAACCTAAGGTCTCCACCGGTACAGCATATATACCCATTAATTCTCCTATGATAGTAGATTTTTCAACAGTAATTGTTGCACATCCAGCTGTGCCAATTCCTCGAGACGCATTCTTTACAGCTTTTGCCTCAATAGTAGAATTCGTTATGCTGATAATAACAGGTTCTGCATTAGCTTCACGACTACTGATAACAGCGCTTCCATTCTTGTTCACTATAGTCGAATTAATTATCTCAACTTTGGATGAACAACCTTTCTGTTCACTGGAATTATCCACGGCAATGGTTTCAGCACTGTTAGTGGTTGTATCATTTACAACTACAGAATCTAGGCAGAGAGTAGATCCTCCGTTTACCGAGAATATAATAGCATATCCTTTACTTGATGGATCACTCCTATCAGTGTTAATAGTTCCGTTTTTGAATGTAAGAGTGTACTTATTGTCCTCCGAAATAACCATTCCTTTATTATTATCAGTTATACCAACGCTTATAGATGGATCTGAACTTGCAATAGAAAGAGTCTTACTGTTCAAATCTATAGTCAGATTTTTAAGGACTTTACAACTAGTCAACATTTCTACACTCTGCAAGAGGACAACGGTGTCTCCGTCAGAGGCGGCTTCAATTGCAGCTTCAAGGGAGGCATAGTAGGTGTCGTTACCTATTTGAGCGACTCTAGCAGTATATGTTTCTGTTTCTCCGTCACCCTTTACCCCGTATACAAAGTCAGTTTGAGCGTCATTCCTATTACTTACAGTCAATGTTCCAGCATTAACGAAGACTTTGTTGCTTTCAGTTGCTGTTATGATATGGCTACCAAGATCCAGTGTGATATTCTTTGTAACCACAACAGGCTCTGTAAGAGTTATGTTGCAGAGAAGCTCAACTGTTGAATTGACATCTGCAGCAGCGACTGCGGCAGCAAGTGATGAGTAGTAATTCTCACCAATCTTTGCAACTCTAGGAGCATAAGTTCCGTTTATGGTAGTTTCTTCTGTAGTTGCAGTGAAAACACCTGTTACAAACTCATCCTGAGAATCTGCTTTGCCTGTGACTGTAAGTATACCTGAGCTTACTGTGATTGTCTTTCCACTTGGAGTAAGAACCTTTCCATTCAAGTTAAGTGTGATGCTCTTGGATACTGTCAAATTCTCAGCCAGAGTTACAGCAGCACCGAGTGTAACGGTATCACCTTCGTTTGCAGCCTTAAGAGCAGCTTCAAGAGTTGAATAATAAGTTCTGGTGACTCCTGTCTTATCCTTGACTTCTACTGCCTTAATGAAGACTTCTTGTTCTGCCTTACAATTTTCAACTGTGACAACAACGCCTAAACTCAGAGAAATGCTGCCAGCTTTAATAGTTACTGTATTACCAGCCAAATCAAGAGTCAAATTCTTGCTAATTGTAATATCTTCGTTTGCACTATTTTTCTGATCAACAGCAACATTTCTTAGAAGTGTCAATTCAGTTGCATCTCCAAGAGCTGAGATTGCATCTGAAAGATAGTATTTCTCTGCATCACCCACTATAGCAACAGGCTGTCTTTCAACAATTGCAATTTCTGATGCGTGGAATACATAAAGAGTCAAATAACCTGTATCTGCATTGTAATAGTAGCTTTCATTTGTTGGTGCAGAGAATTCAGTATCACTAGGGGCTGTTGTCAGCTTATTCATTTTTTTTCCATTGTGGAGAATATTTGTGATATTTTTATTTTTACCAACAAAGTTAGTTACAGTTACAAGCGTGGTGTTTTTCTTGCTTGTATCAGACTCTTCAGTTGAAACAGGAAGCCTTAGTTCGTATGTCTTACTGTCTTCATTTCCTGTATCAATTGTAATTGAACTCTGCGCATTCTCTTTCTCATAGAAACCTACAGGGGCATCAGCTGTACCAGTCTTGGCAGCACTGTCTTCTTCTGTATAGCTAGTAGAACCATCTGTTTTACTAGCGATATCAATGACGGTTCCAACAGGAATTTCAATTGTCATTGTGCCATACTGGAGAGTTGTCTTTTTGCTAGCTTTTGCAACGTTATTTGTTGTGTCTATGCTATCAACATCAATAGCTCTTGTCATTGTTATCTCTTCAAGATTCTGGACGCTATCAATGGAAATCTCTCCTGTGGTATCAGTTTTTGTTAAAGTTCCGCTGATAGTGGTTGTTGTACCCTTTATAACCTTGAAGTTCAAAGTATAAGTTGCAGCCTGGATTTCCACGTTTTCCGTGTTGTTTGCGGAATCTGTGTTTACAAGTTTCTGCGTAAGAGTAAATACCATTGTATGGTCGCCTGTGATATCAGTTTCTCCAGTAGGTGTATAAGTCAAATTCTTGAATTTCACACTTCCTTCTGCTTTTTCGATATCACCATCTCCTGTTCCAACTGCAACGGTTCCCTTGGTGTCAGTTACAGTAAGAGTAAAGTCACTTGTACTCTTAATGTTAGCTGAAGAAAAACTGATTCCAACTGTTGTATCAAAGACAATCTTAGTCTCTGCACCGTCTCCCATCTTGATTTCTGCAGAGGCATTGTTTTTATTAGCGTTTACAAGGAAATTTGTGAGAGTAGCTGTGTATATTGGATTGCCAGATGTGTTTCCTTTTCCTTTATATCCTTTGAGTTCAATGTTCCAAAGACCGTATGAGAAACCTGTGGTACCAAGAGTCTTTCCTGATAGTCCTGCCTCTCCGGTGCTTGAAACAGCCGTCAGTGTACCGTTTGTGCTACCGGTAGTAAAACCATCGTCCACCTTTTGTGCTGTATAGTACCAATACATATCTTCTACTTCATCAGTGTACTTGATGACAGTAGTTACTGCTTTACTGTTTTCATCGAATGTTATAAACCCAAGCTTATTTTCTACCTTGGGGGTAACTTCATTCGAACACGAGACAAATGTGAAAATTGCTAGAATTGCCACAAGTGTCACTAATAGAGTGCTTTTTTTCATTTTCCACCTCTCCTATTTTAGTTTTATATAACAATCAAACCCAAGGCTTCCGCCTTCAGTTATGAGTTGAATGTTCACTGGATGTTCTTGTTTATCTGTCAGCGTTATTTTTACGCTGTAGCTTCCATCACTGTTTTTTATTCCTTTGATATTTCTCTGGCTGCCGTTGTTATAGACATAGCAGTATGCGGTATAGTTTGTATTTGAATTCAAGTACGGTTTGTATACAATTGTCACATCAGAACTTGTAACAGCAACTGATGAACCACTTTCTACCTCAATACCGTTAATGTAGAACCAGCCTACAGGCTTAGCCTCTAGGTTCTTAAGTTCAACTTTTCCAATTCCAATGTCATAGACAAAGTACTCTGGCTCATTTGCAACTTTTCTTACGTGGCAAACACTGCATTCTGCAAAT
>CAVEGR010000105.1:0-14096 GCA_963615565.1 Phocaeicola massiliensis
GTTTTCAGTAATATTTTCTTTGTTTGTCATGTGACTAATAATAATATTTATTTAGAGTCTAGGCAAACGGGGAGGATAAGAGGTTTTGAGAAATCTCATCATTGCTCTTTTGTTACTTGCCTTCTCTTAAAGCTCTGCCAATCAACAGGAAGCGAACCTCCAGACAGCCATCTCACACCCCAATAGCAAAATGGAGTATCCAGCAAAGCAAACACCACCTTAAATAACCAGTATGGCAGAATCAAAGTAAACAAAAACTTGGCTGTATACGTCTCATTTATATGCCAAAAAGCAATAAAATCAAACAGAATTGTATCAAGAAGTTGACTTGTGATAGTTGACACGTTATTTCTTATCCACAAATGTTTTCCGTGAGTTACATTCTTCCAGAAATCAAATAGAAACACATCCAAATGTTGTGCCACGATAAAGCTAATCAGACTTGCCAAAGTCATTCTCAAAGACGACCCAAAAATAGTTTTATACTCTGCCTGCAAATGCCATGTTTCATTAGGCTGCACCGCAATACAAAGATTCATCATCAGAAAAAGAAACACCAGCATGAGAGTGCCATAATTAACAAAAAGCGTTGCCTCTTTTCTTCCATACACTTCGCCCACGATATCTGTAATCAGGAACAAAAGTGGCATAAAGAAAATGCCCACCGATACCCTCACTCCACAAATTGTAGTAATCTTAGTGCCTAACACGTTAACTATTACCATTGAGGCTATAAACAATGCAAACAAGAAGTCTCTTTTTCGTGACATGGCCATGAGCATATCAGAAATTTCCACTTCATTCTACTTGCTTTATTTCTCAAAGTTGTCCCTCTTTCCCCTCTCATCCCGATAATAAGAAGCTCTCTATTAGCTTATCGACATACTGCGTATTAAGTTGATGATCAGCGCTTTCATATGTAGTAATTAAGTTTTTGCCCTGAATGACCCCATTTTCAGCATATCCCTCAAGTTTGTACAGAGCATCCTCTAGATAGTCTGGTTTACTCATTAGTCCAAAATGTTCCCAGAAAAAAGTTTTCCTTGTTCTTGGATTAAGAATAAAGAAATCTGGATTTGCAATAAAATGCTCTGTCATAAAAAGCGCCTCATAGTGATAAGGAAGGCCTGCATCATAGAGCTTATTTGCTATAATTAGTTCACTTTTTGAACGAACAAGCTCTCCGCGTTTTGTTTTTAGGTTTGTTTCAACCGGCCTTCTTGATTTTCCAAAATCACGCGTCTGCCATTTCTTTGCATAATCATCATTTAAATCTCTTACAGGCTTGATTAAAGGCTTGAGCTCTTTAGGAAATGAGGTATAAATTGTAGATAGATCTAATTGTACCTCCTTGCAGTCTAAGACCTTAATACACTCATCAATTGCACGCTTTTTTACTTTTAATGCAGTGCAAGTTTGTTTGTCATATTTTTTTTGTGTAAGATCTGTTAGTAGTGGAGTTTCGGATTTATTTAAATAGTGAGTTTTTGATTTACTATCAAAATACTGATAGAAACTTATCCTTTTCTTTGTTTTTGTTATTTGAAGATTTCCTTTAATTTTTAAGCTTTTTTGTCTTGTTTCTATTTGCTTCAACAATTGCCCTAAAAAGAGAGATTTTTCTTTTAGTTCTTTCAGTATCACCTTCACTGCGGCCTCCTATAAGTCAAATGTGACAGCTGAATTTGCATTTTGCAAGTTTTGATAGAGCTGTTTTCAAGGAAAATTGGTGTTTTTTGGTGTTTTCATTTAAAATTTCAGTGAAAAAGTGATTAATTGTGGTTTTTCAGTGAATTAATGTGTTCAATGAGATCTTAAATTGCATTTAGCAGGCTTAGCCTACTAGGAGTTTGTTGCTTTTTTTGAGAAATTTTGCTGGAATGGGGAAGTTGAGTTTCCAAGTGATGTTCATTGGCCGACTTCCTTCGTGTTTGACGTATGAGGCCGGACCTAGGAAGGTGTAGGCCTCAGCGAGATTGCTAAAAGTATCGGTCTTAAATTCTCGGACGAAGAGGAGAATGCTGGTGCCAAGTCGCTTGTGATTAATGTAGCGTTGTCCTGTGGGGGATGAGGCGGATGTGGTGCTTTGACTTTGCCAGTGGAAGAGTGACTCGCTGATGGAGTAATCGTTGTACATGGTTGTGGGGGAATAATCTTTGTCAGATTTATTGAGTGTTATCATGAAGATATCCAATTTTTTGTCCTGTAACCATTTGACTCCTTCGCGTACAGTGGATGGACGACTGTAGCCTAGGGCTGTGAGGAGCTGGTCACGAGTGTATGTGCAGTGTAAATCTAGGGGACAGTCAAAGCCTAAAGGTATAGGTCTATCAATAAAATCTATGTGCTGGAATTGGTAGTGTAGAAGGGATACGAGTTCATGTAACATCCTTGGGTTTTGAGTTAGTGAAGAGAGGTTTTCAAGACGCTTTTGTCCATTCCAGTTCTCTGAATCTTGGCCCCACATGGTGGTGTAGAACATGTTAAGCATAAGATGTTCGCTTTCTGTATAAGAGGAAATTTGGGCTCTTAAAATATCGATTGAGTTTTTAGATGTTTGCACGGTTTGTATAAGATTAAGTAAGAAATCAATCCATCTGCGTGAGTTGACTACAGCAAATTTGGCACAGGCTTTTGAGATGAGGGTTTCAAGTGGCTCTGTGAATTCTGGCTCAAGCCCTGCACGGGAACAAAGCCGTGTGAAACATAGGGAGTTCTTATAGATTGTTCTAGGATCTAAGTGATTGTAGTTTAAAAAATTGCTTAGTGTTGGCTCTAGGCCACTATCTTCTTGAAAAGTTTTTAAAGCGTTTACGAGACCTTTAGAATTATCGTAGGAACTACTAATATTATCTAGGATGTATTCAGTTGCCTTTTTTTCTAGTTGGATATAACAACCTTTTGGGAGCGAGATGAAACCATCTTCAATTTCTCGTTTTATGCTGTGTCTTGTGTTATTTAATAAGGCTGCAAACTTTTCTTCAAATTTGTATTTCTTATTTGCTTGTCCAATAAAGTCTAAAACAGTAAGACATTCTTTGTTTTCAGCTAAACGTAGACCTCGACCAAGTTGTTGCAGAAAAATAGTTAAGGATTCGGTTGGTCGCAGGAAAAGAACTGTATTGACTTCTGGAATATCAACACCTTCATTATAGATATCAACGACAAATATGAAACGAATGGCACCGGAAATAAGTTTTTGTTTTGCACTATTTCTTTCTTCATCAGAAGATTTTCCTGTTAGACTAATTGATGAAATGCTGTGATTGTTGAAATAGTTTGCCATGTATTTTGCATGTTCAATAGAGACACAAAATCCTAGGCCTTTAACTTCGTTGATATCTGTTACATATTTAAGAATTGCAGAAACAATTAGACTCGCACGATTTTCAGCTGTGGCTCCACTTAGAGAATAGATATTGGACAGCTCAGTTTTGTCATAACCTCCACGTGCCCAGCTTAAATTTCTCAAATCAACATTGTCACTTACTCCAAAATATTGAAATGGGCATAGTAGCTTTCTTTCTATTGCTTCGGGCAAGCGAATTTCTGCTGCTATTCTGTTATTGAAATAAGGAAGAATACTTTTTCCATCCATACGTTCTGGGGTTGCAGTTAGTCCCAAAAGAACCTTTGGTTTGTAGTAGCTTAGAAGTTTTTCATAGCTTGGAGCAGCAGCATGGTGGAATTCATCAACAACGATAAAATCATAATAGTCTTCTACTGTCTTGGTTGTGAAATCTTGAGACTGAAATGTTTGGATTGACATAAAAAGATTATTAATCTCAGTTGGCTTATGCTCTCCAACAAATAGTTCACCAAAATTGGGGTCTTTCAGCACAGCTTTGAACGTGAATAAGCTTTGCTTTAGAATCTCTTCTCTATGTGCTATAAACAGTAGTCTGCATGGTCTTTGTGGATTGTTTTTGCAATATCTCTTGTAATCTAAGGCCGATATTACTGTCTTTCCTGTTCCTGTGGCAGCTACAATTAGATTTCTATAATAGCCTTGCACGGCACGTTCTGCTTGCAGTTTATCTAGTATTTCTTGTTGGTAAGAATAAGGAGAGACATCAGTGACAAAGATAGCCTGATTTTCACGTCCTATGTATTTTTCTGCCTTAAGTGCACGAAATAGGCGTTCTTTCTGGTCCTCTCTGTAGTATTCAAAATCACTGGAATTCCAGTAGCTTTCAAATGTTGCTTTTATTTTGTCTATGGTTTCTGGGAGATCTTTTTTAGTAATTTTTACGTTCCATTCAAGCCCACTTGATATTGCAACATTTGATAAATTAGAAGATCCAACATAAGCAGTTGTAAAGCCGGTTTCCCTATAGAAGATGTATGTTTTTGCATGAAGTCTGGTTCGTTTTGTGTCGTAACTTACTTTTATTGTTGTGTTTGGCAGCTTACGTAATTCTTCAATAGCCTTAAGGTCTGTTGCTCCCATGTAAGAGGTTGTAATGATTCTTAACTCTTTTCCACTGTATGTGAAGTTTTTAAGTTCATCAATTAAGAGCCTTAGTCCACTCCATTTTATGAATGAGACAAGCATATCAATTTTATCTGCAGATTCTATTTCTTTTTTTAATTCACTAAACATTTGAGGTTCATGAATTGCGCCAGTAAATAGAGAGCTCTGTGCAATAGACGTTTCCGGTCTGTTTACGTTGCTTGCATTCTTGCCAACTGCCAACATTGGATCTTTGTCTTGAAGCAATGCAAGTAGCTGCTGGGCATTACAGTCCACAGATAATTCAGAGAAAGAATCTTCATTGGTTTTCTGCTGAATTAAATTAACAATTTGGTTTGTAAGTTCAACTTTGGCAGATATGGCTTGAGAGGCATCTGTGCATTCATCTCCAATGTTATCCAGCCCTTTTTGTATTACCTCTTGTAGGTATGCTGATAAAACTTTAGAGGCTTCTGCTTTGTCTATTGTTTTTATCGCTTTTTGTTGTTCAGGGATTTCTTTTAGTTCGTTAGAAATTGAACTATTGATTACTTGTTCATATAGCCCTGGTTTTAAGCTCATCTTTTCCTCTTTCTTTTCTACAGCTATGGTATAGTTTACGGAAGTTTGCAGAAAGTTCAATGAAAAGGTTGTGTTTTGTGTGTTTTCAGTGAAAATTTCAATGAAAAAGTCAAAAACGAGAGTTTTTCATTGAAAATACTGAGATTTTTGAACGGTTACTTGGACTTTGAACTCGCATTACATTTTTTTTCATAGCATCTTGGGTTTACCAAAGGTCTCAAGGGCTGTGTTGATGAAATCAATGGCAAAGCGGCTGAGGTGTAGTTCACGGTTGTAGCCTATGGCTATAGCATCTTGAGACGTTATATTGGAGAAGGGAAGTACATCTACTTTTTGGCGAACAATGGATTGGGATAAGCCAGAAGTTACATAAGAGCTACCTAAGTAAAGTTCTGGACATACGGCAAGACCCATGCCTTCACTGGCTAGGGCAAATGCGGTTTGAATATTTTGGGTTTCTAGTTTTATGTGGGGTTTTAATCCTTTTGCATAAAACTCTCTATCGACAATGGCGCGAATGCGGTCGCCTTGCTTTAAGAGAATAAAGGGTAGATCTTTGAATAAAGAGATATCCAGTGTTTGCTTGTATTTGTCCAAGATATCTTGGGCTTTAGAACCAAAGGTTTCTGTAATAAGTGTTTTGGGCAGAATTAAATACATATGATCTTTCATAAGCTCTGCATATTCTGCACTTTCTACCATAAAGGGTGCAAACCCAATGAGAACATCAATACGACCCCTATCTAGGTCTTCTTCTAGTACGTGGGTGCTTCCTTCTGTCACGTGAAGCTCAACGAGAGGATATCTTCTACTGAAGGCTGGAAGTAACAATGGTAAAATGGCTTGGCCACGGGTATAGCTAATTCCAATGCGCAGTTCTCCACGTCCGCCTTCACCAATCTCTTCCAAGACAGTTTGCGTTTGGTGCTTGATATCTAATATTTTTTCAGCCGATGCTTTAAATTGTTTTCCTGCATAGGTTAACATAAGTTCTTTCTTTCTCTCAAACAGTTTACAATTTAGCTCTTTTTCAAGTCTGGCTATGGAATTACTTAAAGCTTGTTGCGACACATGAAGTTGCTCGGCTGCCTTGGTAATATTGCCTTCAGAGGCTACAACTAAAAAATATTCAAGATTCAGAAAGTTCATGATGGCTCCTTGTGGCTGAATAAGTTTTTTTTAGAGGTTTTTGCAAAACCTCTCTAACGTTAGTATATCACAACAAAAATGTTGTGGTAAACAACAGATATAAAGTGTTTGAAATTGTGGCAACTAGGTGGTAGCCTCTTATGAGGGATAACAATCCCTGAGGAGTTTCTAATGGATACCCAAAAGGAGCTGAAAATCAATTCAGCATGGTGCAAAGGCTGTGGAATTTGTGCAGCATTCTGTCCAAAGGGCGCCCTTGAAATGGTTGGCGATAAAGTCCAGCGAAAAGAGGGAACTGAGTGTATTTTATGTGGACTGTGTGAACTTCGCTGTCCAGATTATGCAATTTACATTGATGAGAAAGATACGGAGGTAGAACAATGGGTTCAGTCGTATTAATGCAGGGCAATGAAGCCGTAGTAGAGGGAGCTATTGCAGCTGGCATGAGGCTGTATGCAGGATATCCAATTACACCATCAACGGAAATTGCAGAACTTTGTGCTCTTAGACTTCCACAAGAAGCAGGAAAATTTATTCAAATGGAAGATGAGATTGCATCAATAGCATGTGCAATTGGAGCCTCTGTTGCAGGTGTAAAGTCAATGACTGCAACAAGTGGTCCAGGTTTTTCTCTTAAACAAGAAAATCTTGGATATGCTGTTTTGGCAGAAATTCCTTTGGTTGTAGTTGATGTTCAAAGAATGGGTCCATCAACAGGAATGCCCACATCTCCATCTCAAGGAGACATGATGATGGCACGTTGGGGTACTCATGGGGATCATCCAGTGATTGCTTTGAGTCCTTCTTCTGTTAAAGAAGCATATTTTCTTACAATAAGAGCATTTAACCTCTCTGAAAAATACAGAACTCCTGTGCTTTTGATGATGGATGAAATTATAGGTCATTTAAGAGAAGGTATTGAAGTTCCAAAAGCTGAAGACTTGATAATAGTCAATAGACCTACAGTGAAATATCCAGATGCAAAGCGTTTTCCTTATCACATGAAAGAGGGCCAATTGGTGCCTGAAATGGCTCCTTTTGGACGTGGACAGCGCTATAACATCACAGGTCTCATCCACGACGAGTCTGGTTTCCCCACAAACTCCCACGAGGAGGCCATGAAGATGATGACTCGTCTCATGCACAAAATTGAGGATAATTATGCCGATATTGTCACATGCGAAGAGACCAATATGGACGATGCCGATATTGCTGTCTTCTGCTACGGTGGAACAACTAGGGCAGCAATTACTGCCATCAAGCAAGCAAGAGCAAAAGGTATTAAATGTGGAATGTTCAGACCTATCACTGTATGGCCATTTCCTGAAAAGCAGTTGGACAAGGCCATTGGTAAGCTAAAGAAAATAGTTGTTGCAGAGCACAATTATGGACAAATGGTGTTAGAAGTTGAACGAGTTGCAAAGGGACGTTGTAAAGTTTCCTTTGTTGGTAAGTATGATGGTGGAGTAATTACTCCAGACGAGATTTTGGCAAAAATTGAGGAGGCCTAGGATGGTTAATACTGGTGATGTTGGACCAAAAACCAAGAATATGTCCAATCTTGTATACAAGTATATGAGGCCGGAGCATCTTCCTCATATTTGGTGCCCAGGATGTGGAAACGGTATTATTATGCGTGATGTTGCACAAGCAATAGAGAACCTTGGGCTTAGTAGAAATAATACAATTATTGTCTCTGGAATTGGTTGTTCTTCACGTGCAGCAGGATACATGGATTTTAATACAATTCATACAACGCACGGTAGAGCAATTGCTTTTGCTACAGGAATTAAGCTTGCAAATCCAAGTCTTGAGGTTATTGTGATTGCCGGCGATGGAGACATTTCAGCCATAGGCGGAAACCATTTAATTCATGCAGCTAGAAGAAATATTGGGCTTACTGTTGTGGTTATGAATAACAACATCTATGGTATGACTGGTGGACAGTATTCTCCTACAACTCCTAAGCATGAATTTGGCACAACGGCACCTTATGGTAATTTAGATAGACCTTTTGATATTGCAGGTCTTGCTTATGGAGCTGGTGCTTCATATGCAGCAAGAGGAAGTGCTTACCATGTACAACAGACAATAAGTCTTATTCAAGAAGGCATTAGACACAAAGGTTTCTCAATTATAGATGTAGCTTCTGTATGTCCAACTTATTATGGTAGAAAGAATAAAAAGGGCAGTGCCGTTGATATGCTTAAGTGGCAGAAGGATAATATGATTCCTGCAGAAAAAGCAGAAAAGATGAGTGCAGAAGAGCTTAAAGGAAAGTTAGTAGTAGGACTTTTGCATCAGACTCAATACACAGAATTTACTTATGCATATGACAAACTAATTAAGCGACTTTATGAGGAGAAAGAAAATAATGAGTAAAGCACATGAGATTCAGCAAGAACTTAGACTTGCAGGAAGTGGTGGACAAGGTGTTATTTTGGCTTCTGTAATTATTGCAGATGCAGCTCTTCTTTCTGGAATGAATGTTGCACAGAGTCAGTCATATGGGCCTGAAGCTAGAGGTGGTTCTTGTAAGGCTGAAGTTGTTATATCTTCTCAAGAAATAGGTTTTACAAAAGTTCAAAAACCAACCTTCCTTATGGCACTGACTCAAAAGGCTTTGGATGATTATAAGCACGGTCTAACTCCAGAATGCTTGGTTCTTATTGATTCAAGTTTAAAAAAGCCTGAA
The DNA here is from genome assembly GCA_963615565.1 of Phocaeicola massiliensis. GTDB lineage: Bacteria > Spirochaetota > Spirochaetia > Sphaerochaetales > Sphaerochaetaceae > UBA9732. The sequence continues at coordinate 8,880 of CAVEGR010000105.1, forward strand.
GACTTAAACGCCAATAGAGTAATTGATGTTCCAATTCTTGAAACTGCGCAAAAAAAAGTAGGTAAACAGCAAACAGCGAATATTGTTGCTGTTGGATGTATTTGTAAACTTTTAGGTATTGGAACTCAAGAAAGTGTTGCAAAAGCTGTTCTGATGCATGTTCCAAAAGGAACAGAAGTTTTGAATGAAAAAGCCTTGGACGAAGGCTACAAACTTATAGAGAACTGCATAGAAAACTGCATAGAAAACAGTGTAGAAAACCACATAGAACATCCTGTCAAAGAAAAGGAGGCTAAAAAGTGAAAATTCATGAATATCAGGCTAAGGATCTTTTAGCCTCTTACGGGGTTGCTGTCCCGGGTGGAAAACTAGCTACAACAGTTGAAGAAGTCTGTCAGGCTGCAAAAGAATTTGGGCCTTGTGTTTTGAAGGCACAAGTACATTCTGGAGCTAGAGGTAAAGCAGGTGGCGTTAAGTTTGTTCACAATGTTGATGAAGCTAAAGAAATTGCTTCAAAGATGTTTGGAATGAAGCTTGTTACAAGACAGACTGGACCAGAAGGCAAGATAGTAAAGAAAATTCTTGTTTCAGAGGCTGTTGATGTTAAAAGAGAGTTCTATTTGAGCATAACTACAAGTAGCGAAACAGCAGGTCTTGTGATTGTTGCTTCTGCTGATGGTGGAATGGAAATTGAGGAGACAGCAAAAATTCATCCTGAACGCATTATTCAAATTCCTCTTTCTGTAGTAGCAGGATTTAGAACATATGAGGGAATTCAGGTTGCAAAAGCATTAGGACTTTCTGGTGATTTACAAAAAGAACTTATTTGTATGCTTACAGCCTTCTATAAACTATACATGGAAAAAGACTGCTCTCTCATAGAAATCAATCCTCTAGTGGAGACAGCACAGGGACACTTGCTTTGCTTGGATGCTAAGGTCAATTTTGACGATAACGCTCTTTTCAGACATCCCGATATTCTTGAGCTTAGGGATATTGAACAAGAAGATGCAAAGGAATACCAAGCTTCATTGTTTGATCTTAACTATGTTTCTCTTGAAGGAGATATTGGTTGTTTAGTAAATGGTGCTGGTCTTGCAATGGCAACAATGGATATTATCAAGAATTTTGGTGGAAATCCTGCAAATTTCTTAGATGTTGGAGGTAGTGCTACAACAGAGCGTGTTAAAGCTGCTTTTGAAATTCTTCTTTCAGATCCAAATGTCAAGGTTATCTTTATTAACATTTTTGGTGGAATTATGAAGTGCGATATCATTGCACAGGGTGTTGTAGAGGCTGCAAAAGAAATTGGTATTAAGATTCCTATTGTTGTAAGACTTGAAGGAACGAATGTCCAAAAGGGCGAGGAAATCATAAAAAATTCACAATTACCCATTATTCAGGCTACCGATATGGCTGATGGTGCTAGAAAAGCAATTGAAGCAGCTAAGACAGGGAGGAACTAGATGAGCATTTTTGTTGATAAAGATACAAAGGTTATTGTTCAAGGTATTACAGGTAAACAAGGAGCGTTTCATACTCAGCAAATGTTGGAATATGGTACCAATATTGTTGGCGGTGTTACCCCCGGTAAAGGTGGTCAAGAGATTTGTGGTGTTCCTGTTTTTGATACTGTTCGTGAAGCTGTTGAGAAAACTGATGCTAATGCTTCTGTAATATATGTTCCACCTAAATTTGCTACAGATTCTATCCTAGAAGCTGTTGATGCAGGTGTTCCTCTTGTTGTTTGTATAACGGAAGGCATTCCAATTATGGATATGGCAATGGTCAAACATTACATTGAAGGAACAGGAACAAGGCTCATTGGTCCTAACTGCCCCGGTATTATTACTCCAGGACAATGCAAAATTGGTATTATGCCAGGTTATATTCACAAACCTGGTCATGTTGGTATTATATCTCGTTCTGGTACCTTGACTTATGAAGCAGTAAAACAACTGACAGTCAAGGGAATTGGACAGTCTACTGTTGTGGGAATAGGTGGAGATCCAATTAGAGGAACAAGTTTTTTGGACGCTCTAATGGCATTTGAAGCTGACCCAGATACATATGCTGTAGTAATGAATGGAGAAATTGGCGGAACAGGAGAAGAAGAAGCTGCAAATTACATTGCAAATTGTATGACAAAACCAGTTGCTGCTTTTATTGGCGGTCAAAGTGCGCCTGCAGGAAAGCGCATGGGGCATGCTGGAGCCATTGTTTCTGGTGGTAAAGGTACTGCCTCTGGCAAAATTGCAGCATTACAGGAAGCTGGCGTTGTTGTTGCAATGACTCCCGATAAAATTGGCGATGCACTAGTTGAGGCTATTCAGAAAAAGGGTTTAGATTTAGCTAAGTTTGTTTTATAATGCGTCACAGCGTCATATAGTCATACGGGAGACTTGTTATGAGACATGGTTTCATCAAGGTTGCTGTTGCAACCCCTTCAATTAAAGTTGCAGACTGTAGCTACAATGCTGAGAAGATTCTTTCTCTTGTCAGAGAAGCTCATACGGAGGGCGTGCATCTTTTGGTTTTTCCTGAGCTTTGCATTACAGGTTATACTTGCCAAGATTTGTTTTTCCAGCAGGCTTTAATTGAAAATGCTAAAGAATGTGCAATTAAAGTTTCTGCAAATGTTCCCAAAAACATGGTCGTTGTTTTTGGATGTCCTGTAGAATTTAGGGGTAAACTTCACAATTGTGCTATTGTTGCATCTGCCGGTAAGGTTCTGGGAATTGTTCCAAAAATCAATATCCCAAATTATCAGGAGTTCTATGAACAGAGATGGTTCACACCTGCTTTACCAAATGAAGAACTAATTGAATTTGGTGATGATAAGGTCTACATGGGTGGAAAACTTATCTTTACATGCAACCAAGTGCCATATTTTAGACTGGCTTGTGAAGTTTGTGAGGACTTGTGGGTTCCTAACCCTCCAAGCGTTAACCATGCTATCAATGGTGCTACAGTAATTGCAAACATGTCTGCAAGTGATGAGGTTGCCGGTAAGAGCGAATACCGATACAATCTTGTTTCTGGACAAAGCGCACGTCTTATTTGTGGTTATGTTTATGCCGATGCTGGAGCTGGAGAAAGTACTACAGATCTAGTTTTTGTTGGTAATAACATGATTTGTGAAGATGGTCTTTGTCTTGCAAGTCATAGCATGCAACCTGATAAGCTGTTGATTACAGAATTGGATTTACAGCGTCTTGAACACGAAAGACGTATTCGCAATACATTTGTAACTACTAATGACAAAGAGTACAGATACATTGGTTTTGACATAGAAATTGGAGAGACTCCACTTACAAGAAAGGTTGATAGTCAACCCTTTATTCCTTCAGATTCTATAGAGGCAGACAAACGTTATGAAGAAATTTTGAATCTTCAAGCTTTAGCTTTAAAGCAAAGAATGCTTCATACGGGGTGCAAAACCGTAGTTTTGGGAGTTTCCGGTGGCCTTGATTCTACATTGGCTTTAATTGCTATTGTCAGAAGTTTTGATATGCTGAACTTGGATAGGTCTAATATTATCTGTATTACTATGCCTTGTTTTGGCACTACAGCAAAAACTAAGGGCAATGCTGTGTTACTTGCAGAAAGGTATGGAACAACAGTTGAAACCATTGATATTTCTAAGGCTGTTTTGCAACATTTTGAAGACATAGGCCAAGACCCTAATAAGTACGATATATCTTACGAGAACTCTCAGGCACGTGAAAGAACACAGGTTCTAATGGATTATGCTAACAAATGTGGAGCTATGGTCATTGGTACTGGTGATTTATCTGAGCTGGCTTTAGGCTGGGCAACATATAATGGAGATCATATGTCCATGTATGGAATCAATGCCTCTGTTCCTAAGACGTTAGTGCGTAAGTTGGTGGAGTATACAGCAAGAAAAACTACAGACCTTGTTTTGGCGCAGACACTTAATGCTATATTAGAAACTCCAATAAGTCCTGAACTTATTCCTGGAAAACAGGATACAGAGGACTTTGTTGGACCTTATGAACTTCATGACTTCTTTATTTATAATGTTCTTAGGTGGGGAAGTTCTCCATCAAAAGTTTTTAGATTGGCAAAATATGCTTTTGACAATAAGTACAGTGAAGATGTAATATTAAAATGGCTTAGGGTTTTCTACAGACGTTTCTTTGCACAGCAATTTAAGCGTTCATGTTTACCTGATGGTCCAAAGGTTGGTTCTGTAACTCTTTCTCCAAGAGGCGACTGGAGAATGCCAAGTGATGCTTGTGTTAAAACATGGCAAGATGAACTTGAGCAAAATTTATAAATTTTGTAACTTTAGCAAAAATTGTTTGTTAATGTTATAGCCTGACGAAAGAAGGGCGAAAAGAAAAGTTTTCAGGAGAAAAGAAAATGAAAAAAGTTTTAACAATTCTTGTTCTTGCAGCTTTGATTCCAGCTTGCTTGTTTGCAAGTAATCTTTTTGGATTTACAGTTGGTGCAACTGCAGCTTATCAGAAGGCTTCTTTGGGAGATGTAACTGAAGGTTTTGATGTTTCAACTCTGAAGCTTGAAGATTTTAAGTTTGGTGCTGACGTAGATCTTAGACTTTTATTCCTTGATGTAAATGGGAAGGGTTTTTATGCAAAGAATGCTGCTGACCAGGTTTGTCTCAATGGCATTGTTTCTGCTAATCTTTCAATTAACATTCTCGTTGTTGGAGTAAAGGCAGGACTTGGGTATCAGTATGCATACAATACAGTAACAAAAGAATTCGAGATTGGTCGTGAAGCAAAGTCTTTTGACCAGTTCAAGGATGCTTGCTTTGATATTTATGCTGGCCTAGATGTGAAGCTTGGTAAAGTTGTAGTTGGTGCTTATGCAACACTTCCTACCGGTGTTTCTATTGCTAAAAACAACTGGACAGAGCTTCTCTCAACAGTCCAAGAAAACTGGAAATCCGCACAGTTTGGTCTAAGCGTAGGTTTTGCAATTCTCTAAGGTTTAGCAATTAAAATTACAAGGGCTGTTGTTGATGTCAAAAGACTAAACAACAGTCTTTTTTTATTTTATTTACTGTATTTACTGTGCAAAGTAAGTTTCAATGTATATAATTGATTTGAGGTGAGTTGGATGTTTAAGAGTAGAACTTTTGTTCTTCTTATTCTTTTGATTTCTGTGGTGCTGTGTCCTTTGTGTGCTCAAGATCTTTTTTCTATGAGCACTGGTGCTAATATAAGT
>CAVEGR010000106.1:0-9357 GCA_963615565.1 Phocaeicola massiliensis
CTTTGTATAAGATTAGCCAAACTTAACGGCTTAAAATTAAGAAGCGTTTCCCCTCTTTGGGAATAGTTCAACTTTTCTTAACCCCATGTCTCAGCGAGCAGAAAGTCTCGAATGTTCATATGTTTGATACCATCTTTGCTCATGTTAATTTCATCTAACGAAATAACATATTTAGGCCAGTTGTCATCAACATATCTATACACACCAAACTCTCTTTCAATTGTACTTTCGCCTGAAAGTATATAAGCAACCTGAATGTAAATTATTTCATTAGAGTTTGATGCAACAAAATCAATTTCTCTGTTTCCTACTCTTCCTGTAGTTACATTGTATCCACGTCTCAAAAGTTCCAGTAACACAATATTCTCGAGTATGAGTTCAATGTCTAATTCATTTTTTCCATATATTGCTTCTCTGATACCATGGTCTGCAATATAATATTTTTCGTTTGTAGAGAGAATTTCCTTTCCTGAGATATCTTCTCTCTTTACTTGGTAAAACAGAAAGGCTTCCATGCTAAATCTTATGTAGTTAAGTATAGTGTCTACGCTGACTTTTCTATATTCTGCTTTAAAATATTTTGATATTGAAGAAGCAGAGAATGTCCGTCCAATATTAGCTATAACATAATTTAGTACCCTGTTTAGAAGATCTATATCTCTTATATTGTTTCTTTTAGCAATATCCTTGATAGAAATGGCTGTATAAGTATCACCTAAATATATTTTTGAAGCTTCCACGTTATAATTAATAACAGACAAAAACGGCATTCCTCCTAGTTGTATATATTCTATAAAGGAAGTTGCTATACTCTTTTCAGGAAAACTTAATTGATACAAAGTTAGAAATTCGCCGAAAGAAAATGGATATATAATAAACTCTACATAACGTCCTGCAAGATAAGTAGACAGTTCTCCAGAAAGAAGCTTAGCATTTGACCCTGTTATATAAATGTCACAATCAATGGTAACACGAAGAGAATTAACAACCTTCTCCCATTCTTGTACTTCTTGAATCTCATCAAAGAAAAGATAAAGTTTACCTTCAATGTCTTTTTTTCTTTTAAGAATCTCTTCGTTTAGAGCCTGTGACGTACATAGATAAGTAAGCTTTAAATCTTCAAAATTATAAGACAAACAATTTGATTCTTTAATCCCATTATCTTTAAGTTCTTTTTTTACAAGTTCAAGCATAACAGACTTACCTGAACGCCGGATTCCCGTTAATACTTTAATGATATCTTTTCCCACAAATGGCCTTATGCGCCTCATATATGTCTCTCGTTCAATAATCATTAGTCACCTCTTAATATCGATTATAATAGAAATATAACACATTTCAATGATTTCTTCGACTATAATCGATAAAACTATTCTCAAATCATTCTTACCCCTACTGCAACGAGAATTCTCCGGTCTCAGCCAAAGATCTATACGAATCTTCACTGAAAATAATATGGTCTAACACCTCAATGCCAAGAAGAGCTCCAGCCTTTCTAATACGAGCAGTGATAGCTAAGTCATCAAGACTTGGCTCTAAATTTCCACTAGGATGATTGTGCGCCAAGACAACAGCAGTGGCCCTATCCTTTAATGGATCAGCAAAAATTTCTCTAGGGTGCACCAAAGTCCTATTCACAAGACCAATTGAAACAACATTAATCCCCAAAAGTTCATGCGCGCCATTTAGCATCACACAAATAAAATGTTCTTGTTGCCTTGCTCCATAATGCCGGATTGCTTCAAAAATTGCGTAGGGTTCATTCATACTCTTGCGCCGTGTGTACGTCATTCTGCGTCCAAACTCCAAACACGCACAAATGGTGGCAGCCTTAGCCGGACCAAGCCCCACAATTTGCTCTAAGTCTTGTGGCTCCACCCCGTTTTTTCCTTTTAAATCGATAACTTCCAGAATTTCCTGTGCTAAATCTTGCACAGGTTTATTCTTACCACCAGATCCTAAAAGGATGCAAAGTAATTCCAAGTCGCTAATGCCCAAAGGACCACGTTCCTGCATACGCTCTCGTGGTCTCTGCTCTTTAGGCATATCCTTAATAGATTTGTATTCAATAGATTTAAACGTGTATCTCATATTAAGTAATACAAAATTTTCGTCAAATCCATTTAAGTTAAAAAAAAGAGCTGTAACACTCAATCAGAAAGCCTGATTTTGTTACAACCCTTATAAAATGTAGACTAGGCAACCTGTAGCCTTATTAATCTACATCTAATCAGTTAGCATCCTTAACTTTTGCATCAATTTCAACTATAGTTGCATTCTTTGCAAGACGGCGCAGTCTGAAGGCCCAGACAATAGAACCAAAACCAAAAACTGCAATAACAATACCAATAACCTTTGCAAAAGTAGTCAAAACAGCAGTTGGATTTGTAAACAACAAAATAGCAATCAAAATGCTAATGATACCTTCAAAAATAAAATGATCAATTGGAATTCCTGGTAAGAAAGAACGAGCAGTTGCTGCATTCTGGAACGATACAATTGCAGAGAAAATAAGACCAAATGCAAAGATATAAACCAAAATTGTAATAGCTGTCTGTGCAACAAACATTGGAACTAAAACAGCAGCAATACCAAGCAAAATACTTATAATACTTTTCATAATTGCCAACGCTCTTGTAGTTGCAAGAAAATGCCAGCGTTTGATACTAAATAGAGTATAAAAACCATCACATATGGCTCCAATACCCGAAGCAATCATTAAAATTGTGACAAAATAATCACTATAGATGAAAATAAGAACACCAACAGCAATAACCATGAGCCCAAAAATAATCATAGCCCAAAACTTTTTAGCTAAACTCTTTAGTGACATAACCGTCCCCTCCATAGTCTATATGAATACTCAAAGTTACTGAACAATTGAGTAAGTTTCAACCTCAAAAATCAAAAGTGAATTAGGTTCAATACTTCCCACGCCAGATGCACCATAACCAATATCGGGATGAATGTAGAAAATGTAGTGTGACCCTATTGGCATAAGTTTGCAGCCCTCTGCAAAGCCTGCAATGACACTTGAGAGCGCAAATGATGAATGCTCGCCTCTGGAATAGGAGCTATCTATAACCGTGCCATCTAGGAGGGTCAACTCATAATCCAGCTCAACTGTGTCCGTATCCGTGGGCTGCACGCCTGTGCCCTGAGATATTATCTTGTATTGCAATCCCATTTCCGTTGTATAAACTCCTTCCTGCTTGGCATTTTCTTCCAAAAAGCTTTCTGCAACCTGCAAGTTCTCTTCTGCCAGCTTGGCCATACGAGCAGCGTAATCAGCACTGTAGTTCTCAATAATCTGTTGCATTTGCTCGTCTGTGTAAAGTGGAGTCTGATTGTAATAATCATAATAGCCAACAGCGCCAAAAGTATCGTTCAGCTCTGGATAGTAGTAATACTTGTAGTAGTAATAATAGTCATTTGTGATGTAACCCACAACATAGCTGAATTGATCAAGCAAATTAGTAGGAACATTAGCGTGAAGCTCAGTTGCAAAAATAGAGCTTATAGCCACAAGAAGCACTAGAAGTGCAATAATTGTCTTTTTCATCTCAATATCCTCTTGAGGTTTTTGAAAAACCTCTCTTAGTGGTTCTTAGGAATAGTTTCTTAGAAACCTTTATGATTTTATTACTTGGAAGGTTTAGTTTCAACCTTAAGCATAACTTTGCACAAAAACAACACACAAAGTAAACAAACAAAAGCGCCAACCAAAGCTCCTGTGAAGTCTGCAAGCATATCCAAAACGTCAAAACTTCTACCAAAATGCGGTTGAACAAATTCAATCAACACACCATATAACAATGATATTAAGACAGGTAATACGCCGCAAATAACAAGACTTTTGAATGTAGCACCTTGAGAGAATCTCTTACTAATGCCCAAAGACAAAAGAGTTAAAGAAAATGAAAAACCGGCGTAAGCAATAAAATGTTCAACTTTATCAACATTTTTAAAGTCAAAGGGAACATCAATGTCGCTTTTTAGTGAGAGATAAGTAATGAGCAAAAGACAAATTAACACTAAAGAAAAACCAATTATTTTAATTATTTTTTTCAATGTCTCAAACTTCACCTGTACAAATCTCCTTGAACAGCTCCAATTTGTCTCATTTGAGACTCAAGTTTGCGTAAAAAAGTATTCTTGTCAGCAAAGGCTCTAGGGCTTGCCAGTCTATGAGCAGGCGTTTCGCATACAAGCCTTTCAATAACTATGTCTGAAGGAATCCTTCTGAGAATATAAATTGTACTAGCAATGTGCCGAGTCATACAAGGTGCAGTTATTTCACCTTGCAGATATTGATTGTACAGCACTGTACCAGAACAAATATTCAAGTTATGAATCTTAATAGCATTAGGATGTACTTTGTTAATAATCTCAATTGTTTGATCTAGTTCTGCTTTTCCTTCTCCAGGAAAGCCTGTGAGAATGTGTAAACAAAGCTCCAATCCATGGGCCTTAACCTTACTGCAAGCATTCAAAAAACATGCTACATCATGGCCTCTTTGCATTGCTTTTAAAATTTCATCATTGCCACTTTGAAGGCCTAATTCTACACATACAGGCCAAAATTTATTGTTATATGTGGAAATTAGGTCAAGATTGTCATCATCTATGCAATCTGGTCTTGTGGAAATTATAAAGCCTTCCCAGTCGTAATCAGACAATGCAAAGTCATAAATTTCTTTTAACTTTTCAACTGGTGCAAAAGTATTTGAGAAAGACTGAAGATAGAGTGCAAAATGTTCTACTTTATATCTTCTTGCAATGAAATTTCGTCCGCGTTCAATCTGCTCTTTAATACGTTTTTTAGTTAGAAAATCCAAGTAGCTATTTTCTTCTTTAAAAGAATCTTCTCTAAATAAGCTCTTTCCCTTGGTTTGATCTATTTCTTGTTCAAAGTCACTATCATGCCTAAAGCCACTTTCCTCTGTTCTAAGATAAGCAGCTCTAGCCCCTTGGCTATCACAATACACACAGCCAGAAGTACCCTTTAATCCACAACGGTTTGGGCAAGAAAAGCCAGCATCAACACCTACTCTAAAGATTTTATGACCAAACTTTTCAATTAGACTAGAGGAATATGTTTTATAAGGAGCTTGTTTTATGTTTGCTGCAGTTTTTAAATCAGACATTTCAAATTTATTCTATTTCAAATTCAACTGAACTGGCTTTCTAAAATCCATCTATTGCCATTCACAAAAGCTTTGTGATCTAACTCTTTTTTTGAAGGTAATTGAAGACCATTTATCCAAAGTACTTTGTCTGCACAAGCAACGCCAATTCCTCTATCTTTTCTGAAGCCAACAACTGTTCCGGTTTTTACATTTATCAAAGGCTCTTCAGCTTCAAGTTCGTCAAAACCACCCCATACGCTGGTAATCAAAACTTCTTTGCCATCAGCAAAAGCAAATGCTTTTGGCCAAGGATAGGATGCACGAACAAGACAATGCAGTTCAAATGCAGTTTTTGTAAAGTCAATTCTGCCATCTTCTTTTCCAATCATTCTACAATATGATGGCCCATTTCCTTGGCAAACAGCAGAAATTTCATGACATAATGCCTGTTTTAGGACATCAGGAACAAAAATAGAGGCTTCTTCAGCTACAGTATTAGTCAACGTTAAAGTTGTTTCTTTTCCCGTTAAAGGAATACGTTGTACACCCCATAAATCACCCTCATCCATTCTTTCTCCAATAGTTTGTAAAGAAATTGCACCTTCATGTAAACCATTTAAAATTGTAGCTTGAATGGGAGAAGGACCTCTAAATAGAGGAAGTGGAGATGGATGAACATTAAAAGTTCCATTAGGAAAAAGAGCAAGGAACATTGGTCCAAAGATTTTGCCATATGCAAATGTTACTAACACATTAGCTCCAAGTTCTCTAACAGCCTGCCTTGCCTCTTTTTTTAGAGAATCAAATTGCAAAACCGGAAGGCCTAATTCAATTGCTGTTTCTTTTACAGGAGATGGACACAACTTTGCAGAGCGTCCAGAGCTCTTATCCATAGACGTGAGAACACCTACTACATTAAAAGAATTTGCAAGTGCCCTAAGAAGTGGCACTGCAATCTCAGGAGTACCAGCAAAGAGAATCTTATTTTCTTTAAGCAAATTATCCGCCAAATCAGCCATTTCCCTTCTTTTTTATTTTCTTTTCTTTTTATTTTTTCTTCTTTTTATTTGCACCACAGCGTTTGTTGTACAGTTTAAGAACTTTTTCTCTATCTTCTTCACTTAAACGGTCAATAAAGAGTTTTCCATCCAAATGGTCATTCTCATGTTGAATAACTCTAGCTAAAAGCCCGCTTGCATCAAGAGTAAATGCATGTCCCTTCTCATCTTGAGCAAACACTTTCACTTTTGATGGTCTAATTACGTTGTGGTACACACCGGGAATACTCAAACAGCCTTCTTCATATGGACATGTTTCAACCGATGTCTCCAAAATCTCTGGATTAATAAAAGCTTTCTTTGTTCCATCAGATAGCCATACCACAAAAAGCCTTTGATTGACCCCCACTTGAGGGCCTGCAAGCCCAACACCATCGGCCTCAGCCAAAGTATCGTACATTGCATCTACAAGCATAACCAACGCATTATCAAACTTAGTGACCTTATCACATTTTTCTTTGAGAATTTCATCTCCAATCTTACAAATATCAAGCATACCCAGAATGATACTCAAACTGCCCTCTCATGGCAATGTTGTATCAAGAAATGGTGTATTATTCATGAAGGCTTTTTTGCAAAAATCTCTGGGTGTTTTTCCTTAAAATGATAGAAAGCACCAACAAGACCAGCATCATTTTTGTATGTTGCACTTACAATCTTTGTATTTTGAGCAATTAGAGGATTTATAAGAGAATTAAAATAGCTTCTAATTTGATCCAAAAGGTTCTCTTCACTCATTACTCCACCACCCAAAACTATAACGCTAGGATTTAGAATATATGAAAGAGAAACGAGCCCCTGTGCAATTGAAAAGGCCATTATATCTATAGCTTTTATGCAATCCGCATCACCTTTTTTAGCTTCATCAAAAACTTTCACACCACCCCAAGAAAAAAGCTTAGCTCCTTTGTATTTCTCAACTCTTCTGCAAAGGGCGGTTGTAGAGCCCAAATGCTCTAAATCACTATCACCTACCCTAATATATCCCACTTCACAGGCACTAAAAGTGGCACCACGTAAAAGATGATTATTTTCTGTAAAGCCTCCTCCAATACCAGTTCCAATTGTAAGACATAACACAGAAGAATAACCCTTTCCTGCACCAGAAACACTTTCCGCAAGTGCTACACAATTCACATCATTTTCAACTTCTGTAATTAAACTACATTTTTCTTCCAAAAATTTTTTTATCTCAAAGCCTGTGTAATCAGGCATTTGTGGAAGAGAGAAAAATACTCTGCCGTTTATAGAATCAATCATTGCAGTAGACGACACACAAATACCCTGTAAAGAGTACTTCTCTTTCATCTCATTGATTACAGTTGCAACATTGTTCATCCAAACATTTGGACCTTGTTCCGCCTGAGTTGGCATTTTAGACTTAAATATTATTTTCTCATCTGCAGAGATTATCCCGTATTTAATAGCCGTGCCACCAATATCAACTGTAGCAAAGTATTTTACATTTTCTTGTTTTTGCAACATTTCACCCTCTAATTCTTGAGCCATGAATTTTATCTTGTTTCATATTAATTGTAGTATTAGACTTGTAGTAGCGAGGAAAAAATGAATCCAACTTACTCTACTTATCTAAGATTGCATAAAGCTATAGATTTTATAAACAGTGGCAAAGTCTTTGATTTACCAGTTGGCAGAACAGATCTTGATGAAGATATCTACATCAATGTAATGGAATTTGAAACAAAACAAGAAAACTTATTTGAAGCCCACAGAAAATATATCGATATTCACTTCGTCATTGAAGGCGAAGAGGCCATTGAAATAGCCAATATTTCATCTTTGGATGTTACACAACCATATGATGAAGAAAAAGAATGTGTTCTTGGCAAGGCTAATGGAACTAGGCATATTATTAAAAAAGGACAATATTGCATTACCATGCCACAAGAAGCTCATTCTCCCGGTCTATGTGTAACAAGTCCAAAGAAAATTAAAAAGGCTGTTTTCAAAGTTCCATTCTGATAAATTCTTACAGCCTTGCAATAGCTTTATCCACCAAAGAAGTGCACAATGTAACAATTTCTTTGTCTTGTTCTGTGTATCCATAAAGTGGAGCTCTAACACCACCAAGATCTAAACCAGCACGCTTTTTAATAACCTCCTTCATTGTTGCATAGAGATTGCCTTTAGCTCTGCAGAGCGCATAGATTATTTCGTTTGCATCATTTTGTACTCTTCTAGCTTCTTCTATTTCACCTTTTTTAACATGCTTATAAATAGCAAGATAAAGCTCTGGCATAACTGCATAAGTTCCACCAATGCCACCATCTGCACCAATAGCCAAACCTGAAACTAATTGCTCATCTGGTCCATTAAAAACAACAAAACCTCGTCCATCTTTTGTTCCTTCGGCTTTGAACATTTGAATGTCTTGAACTGGCATTGATGAGTTCTTAACACCTATTACATTCTCATTTTTCAACATTTCTTTCAAAAGAGGGATAGACAAAGCAACTCCAGCCAACTGAGGAATATTATAAATAACAAAGTCTGTTTTAGGTGCAGCTTTTGACATGTCATTCCAATATTTAGCAATAGCATAATCAGGGAGCTTAAAATAAATTGGTGGAATTGAAGCTATAGCATCTACACCTAAACTTTCTGCATGTTTTGCAAGTTCAATAGAATCCTTAGTATTGTTGCATGCAACATGAGCAATAATAGTCATCTTTCCACCTACAGCATCAATTACCGCTTCAAGAGTTCTCTTTCTGTCTTCTACACTCTGATAAATGCATTCTCCAGAGCTTCCGCCAACATAAAGACCCTTAACTCCCTTGGCCATTAAATGCTTAGCAAAAGCTTCTGTAACTTTCTTGTCAATTTCTCCTTGTTTATCATAACAAGCATAAAAAGCTGGAAAAATACCATTATATTTATTTAAATCTTTCATTTTAACCTCCAAAGTACAGAGGTTTTTAAAAAACCTCTGTAAATGTTTAATTATCTTTCAGAACGCAATTTACGAAGTTTGTCTTGAACGTACAAGAGACGTTCAAGCTTTTCGTCTTCATTACAATAACTTTCTATTTCTCCCTCTACTTTGCAATATTCATTTTCAATATCATCAGGAGTCTTTAAGTTCATAACTTGCATTTGGTGAATATAATCAAGCTTAGCAATAAAATATTCATATGAGAGCGCATTTT
>CAVEGR010000107.1:0-6989 GCA_963615565.1 Phocaeicola massiliensis
GTTTTCTTTCTATGCTACGCCTTATGGGTGCCAATATCATTGGAGAAGTTACAACAAATATAGGACGCATAGATGCTGTTTTAACAACACCAGAAGATATTTACATCATAGAGTTTAAGTTTGACCAAAGTGCAGACAAAGCTATAGAGCAGATAAGAGAGAACAAGTATTACGAGCCATACTTAGATTGCAACAAGAAGATTCACTTACTTGGCATTAACTTCTCAACACAAGACAAGAACATTGTAGATTGGAAATGTGAAGATTTTCTATTTCAATAACCTCCATAGAACCTACTTCACTGAACTATCAATCATGCCTTGAATAAAGTATTTTTGCAAACAGAGGAAACAGATTATAACAAGGATTATAGCAAGCATTGCGCAGGCTGCTGCAGTGTTGAGATCTATGTATGTTTGAGAGAAGAACTGTGAAATAGAAAGTGTAACAGCGTTCATTCTGGAGGCCTGCAAGATGTATCGGGAGAACTGAAAATCGTTCCAACAGTTTACGCTTGAAAGAATCACTACAGATGCAGTAACAGGAGTAAGCTGTGGCAGAATGATATGAAAAAAAGTTTTGCCGGGTCCACAACCGTCTATTATTTCAGTTTTCAGAAAATGCTTTTTATCTCGTAAATCCAAATCCAATCTTCACAAAGCTCATTTTGCAAAAACCTCTATAGTATCTATTTTTTTCTTTGAATCAAAATGTAATCAAAATTATGGGCTATTGCATAAGACAATAGCCCATATTATGTCTAATGAACAAAATTATTTGACATTAGTTGCTAAATAGGGCATCAAAATTTTCTTTTACTGTTTTTGCTGTATCAGCAATTGCATTTGATTTCTGTGCAAGAACATCCTGACCAACAGCGCAAATTACATCCCAAAGACCACTTGGACAGTAGTCTCTGTCAAAGTAGTTATAAGCTTTAACATTGGCATATTTATCAATATAGAAGCACCCTCTGAAAGCAAATCAGAGGGTGTTTCTAATTATCGAGCTAAACGTGCGTCAATACACTTACTTGGAAAGGGTAGTGCCATCTGCAAGTGTGATGGTGTATCCATTGAAGTTAATTGTGCCATTGTTGGCGAGGCTGGAGATGACGCAATTTCCGGTCAAGGTCCAGGTACAGCCTTCTTCAATAATGATTACTGCATTGTTGGAAACAGCTGTGCCACCATCATTGTTAGCAACTACGTTAATTGTTCCAGTGAAAGAACTTGCGTTGCTAAGTGTGAGGGTCAATGTGGAGATGTTATCCACACGGACGTCTCCTTCAAGGACCTGGTTTGAACATGTGATTGTGGCCTGTGCTCCGTTACTTCCAGCTGTGCCCCAGCCATGAGTTGCACTGTTGCCAGTGATGTTGAAAAGGTAGGAATTGCTATCTAGATTCTCAATTATCACGTTCTCAAGCTCAATTGTACAAGCTGTGTTGGTGATGTAGAAGAGATCTCCATTGTTAGATGTAAGTGTGCCATCTGTCATGGAAAAGTATGAAGTTCCTACATCTGCATCGCCAGACATTGACTGGTAAATCATGACGTTGTGTACATTTTCACTTGAGCTTGTGCCTTTGGTGTCGCTCATGTTGCCATAAACTGTGCAGTTCTCAAGCGTGATGCTGTTCTTTCCTTCAATGACAAGTGCTTCTGAGTTGTTAGCTGTAAGCGTGGCATCTGAGACTGTGATATCTGCTGTAGAGTAGACTGCTGGAGAGTTATATCCATTGCTTGTGTATGTTCCACCTGTGACTACTACTGTTCCACCACCTCTGTCTGATCTGATGGCTGCAGATGAGTTGCCACTCGTCTCAATTGTGAGATTGCTTGCATATGTTGTGCCACCACCAGTTGTCTGAATTCCACCAGAGTTGTCTTGATAAGTTGTTATAATGCTATCACTTATTGTAACAACTGTGCCTGTGCCATAGCTGAAAACGCCGTTTCCATTTTGTGCATTAGATGTAACAGTAGCACCAGTTATGGTCACATTTGCACCGTTTGTAGCAAGTAACGCTGCATTCATGCCATAGAAATCGCCACTTTCTGTGTTAGATGTTGAGCCGGCACTTTTGTCAACTGTTATGTCAGTTAGCGTAACGGTAGCACCGTCAACTTTTAATGCATTCTCGTCATCCCCAGTGGACTCATATGATGTGCCTGTGTATGTCCCGTCTTCACTAATTGTATTTGCACTTGTGCCTTGGGTCACAGTTTGAGAACCGCTACCAAATCCTCCTCCAAAATTGCCACCGCTAAAGTCGTCTCCATCTGGTTTTTCTGGGGGATTTCCATTTGGAGCCTCTCCACTTGGTTGATTTCTTCCAGGGCCGCCTTGACCACCAAAATCACCATTTCTAGGGCCTTCAGGTCCACCTTGTTCGCCGTCTTGTGGCATGCCTAGTGCAGTTGTATCAGTATTATATTCCGATGTTGTTGTCTCTTCTGTTGATGAGCTTGCTACAGCAGAAGTACATGATGATAGCAGTAACGCTATACTGATTACTGCTACAAGAATTGTTTTGTAAAAATGTTTCATAGGTTATCCTCCATGTTTAAGATTTTTGCTTAAGTTTTATGCTTAAGTTTTAAAACACAATTATTGAACTAACCTTGAAAAAGTGTTTTTGGTTTATAATAATTTTCATTATGAAACTTTTAATAATTGAAGATGAAAAAGGCCTTTCAGATGCCATTTCTCATATGTTAAAAACAAAAGGCTGGCTTGTTAGTGCTTGTTATGACGGACTCAGTGGCTTAGAAGAGGCACAAACAAATTTATATGATCTAATTATTTTAGATGTCATGCTTCCAAAAATGGATGGTTTTACTATTCTATCTAGGTTGCGGGGAGAAAAGATTTCAGCCCCAATTCTCATGCTTACAGCAAAAGCAGACTTAGAAAGTAGAGTGAAAGGCTTAAACGGAGGAGCGGATTATTATCTTCCAAAACCATTTGAAATGGCAGAACTTCTTGCATGTGTTAATGCGCTCTCAAGAAGAAAAGATACTTCAATTGAAAGTAAAAATCCTTCATTTGGAGATTTGCAACTTAATCCAAGTCAAGGTGAGCTTTCATGTAGTAGATCTGGAAAATCTGTAAAACTTAGTGTCAGAGAGATAAATTTAGCTGAAATCTTAATGACCGCTGAAGGCCGAATTATTTCAAAAGAACAGATTGCCGATAAACTTTGGGGTTTAGAAAGCGACAGTGAATATAATAGCACAGAGGTTTATGTTTCTTTTTTGAGAAAGAAAATGAGTTTTATAGATTCTAACGTCTCAATAAAAGCTGCTCGTGGCATTGGATATTATATGGAAGCTTAAAATGATTGGAGGTCTAAGATGATAAAACAGTTAAGAAGACAGCTTATCATGATAATGATGGGGTGCTTTACAGTAATTATTGTGGCCTTGATATCTTTTATTGCTATAGCACCAGAACGCGAAAAGAAGGCCCAAATCAGAACTGCATTGGACAATTATGCACAGCAAAATAGACCAGCAGAACCATCTGAGTTATCTGAAATGCCTCCAGAAAAACCTGATAAGATAGACGCTATAAACAATGTAGATAATGTTCCAGATCCTAAACCCCTAATAGACTCAAATATGGTCTCAAATGCTAATTCTCAAAGTTCTGCAGCCTTCAGAGATTTTGGTGGAAATGTAATAAATATAGAAGTTGACAATGATGGAATAATGTCCTCATGGACAACTAACCGTGAAAATTATTACAATGAAGATACAATTCAGGACATTGTTTCTTTAATTCAAAAGAATAGTAATGAGTTTGACAATATTAAAGGTTACTACTTTCTAAAACACAAAACACCTAACGGATATTCTTATACTGTTCTTGATGCAACAGCATCTGAATTAGATAGTAGAAGAATGGTCACATGGGCAATTGTTGGTGGCGTTGCTGCTTGGGTTGTTTTGTTTGTGTTAAGTCTTAAACTGTCCAGTATGATGGTTCGTCCAGTTCAAGATGCTTTTGAGCGTCAAAATAGATTTATTGCAGATGCTGGGCATGAGCTCAAAACACCAATTGCCGTCATTCAGGCTAATGCAGATGTCATTGAATCTGAGCAGGGCTCAAATAAATGGTTGTCTTATATTAAAACCGAGACACGCCGTATGGATGGCCTTGTAAAGGACCTCATGTTTCTTACTTCTATGAGTGGAATGGACAAAGAAAATAGCTCTGTTGATTTTTCAAGTGTTGTTAAGGGTGCTTCTCTTCCGTTTGAAGCATTGGCATTTGAAAAGGGAATGTCTTTGAGTATAGATGTCCAGGAAAATATTTTTGTTCATGGCAGTTCTTTTCAGCTTGAAAAACTTGTAAGTATTCTTCTCAGTAATGCTGTAAAATACGGAGAACAGAATGGTTCAATCAACGTAAGTCTAAGTGAAAAACATAAAAATGCAATCTTGAAAGTTAAGAATACTGGCATTGGTATCCAGATGGCCGATAAAGATAAAATCTTTGAGCGTTTTTATAGGGTAGATAAAGCTAGAAGCCGTGCAGATGGTAGCTATGGCTTGGGTTTGGCTATGGCTAAAAACATTGCACAAATTCATCATGGAAAGCTCTCTGTTGAAAGCGAGTATGGAAAATGGATTGAATTCTCTTTTGAAATGCGATGCAACACTGGTGAGGCTTTTGCAAAAAACTCAGGTAATAATATATAAAAAAAGAGGCACCTTCATTTTAGAAGGTGCCTAGTTATCTTATTAGACTTAGAATGTTATGCTTGTTGCTGTGCTACTTATTGTGGCTTCTGTTGCATTAGTAATTGTCAATTTTACGTTTCCAAGTGCAAGGCTATTTGCAAATGTGTAATCTGAACTTTCAATTGAACAATTGCCTGTATAGTAAACAATGCTACCATTTTCAAGTGAAGAACTTGCAATTAGGACATTGTTTGTAACACAGCCTTCAGGAACAGTAAATGCAACAAGGATGTTTTCGTTATCATCTACCACGGCTAGAACTGACCCTTGGAAAAGTGAGCTCTGGGCTTGAGGTCCTTGATTAGGACCCTGAGATGGTGCACCTTGATTCTGAGAGCCTTGACCCATCATGTTGCCATTAGCAGGACCCATCATGTTACCGTTATCTGGACCCATCATACTTCCCATGCCTCCCATTCCCATGGTTGAACCAGTAGTAAGTACATAGCCAGTTGTGCCGGATCCTTGTGGAAGTTGGTTGCTACCACCCATTGCTATAATAGTTCCACCAGTATAAGTAAATCTACTGTCCTCATCACAATCTATTCCACCTTCAGGTGCTCCAGCGCCTAATGCAATTAAAACTCCTCCATTTATCTCAATAGTACCATTACTATCAACAGAGTCATTTGCACTGCTATAAGCGTAGATTAACCCACCATTGATAACAATACTTGAATCACTTGTGCTTGTATTAATACAGTCATCTGTGGTGTTAAGGATAATCTTTCCACCATTGATTGTAACACTGTGCTTACCTTCAATGCCTTCTGGAGATACTCCGTCATCATTGCTTACGCCATTTGTATAAGTATCCTCTCTTGGTGTTGCGTTGGTTGTGATAGTAATAAGACCATTATTAATGAAGACATCTGCACTTGGATCATTTTCAGATGTACTTGTGAGTCCATCCTCTGATGGGTTAAAGCCTGCAGTAAGTCCCTTACCGGAAGACTCAATTGTAAGCTTTCCACCATTTATAAGAATGTAGCCCTTGCCAGCACCATATTCGCTCTCTTCTTCATCTCCATCTACTTTAATGCCTTTAGTTTCGCTACCTTCAGTCATATTTAAAGCTGTGATGGTCACATTTCCACCATTTTGAACATAACCGTTTACAGGTTTAATTGCGGTGCCAGCACTTGTTTCTTCATTCAAAGTCACATTCACTGTTCCGCTTTGAATACAAACAACATCATCACTTACAATGCCATTTTTGGTATTTCCAATTACATTCAAGATTCCATCACCTGAGATTACAAGAGAGCCATCTGCTTTAACAGCATTTGTTGTTTTGGTCTCAGAAGGATCTCCAGTTAAAGTACTTTCTCCAACAAGTACAAGGTAACAAGTAGGATTGTTTTCTGTTGTCACATCATCTGAAGCTGCAGTTATTTTTAACGCCTGTTCATTGCTTTCTTCTAAGGATGTAATACTTACATTATTAAGAGTAAGAACAAAATTATCATCAGACTTTATAGTGATACCAACAGTGCTAGAGCCAGAAAGCACAATATTGTAATTTGCTTTATCTCCTAAAGTTATGGTTGTTTTTGTATCTTTTGCCTTGATTTTTACATCTCCATCTGCATACGAGTCAACGAGACTGGAAAGGTTAATTTCAACTGTTGTATACTCATCTGCATCATACACATAGTCTTTTGCATTATACTTAGCAGGGACTTGGTCTGAAGATGGCGTAACGGTTACAATTGCATCTTCATCTGAGATCCAGCCTTCCACAAGAGAGCTATACGTGTCACTTTTTGCAGTGCTGGTTGAGGAATTTTCACTGCTTGATGAGCTGCCTGATGCGCTACTTGAGGAACTTGAATTGCCAGTGGCATCTGGATTGCAAGATGTACAAGCAATACCGATAACACAGAACACTAACATAATTACGAAAATTGTTGTTTTAACTGTTGCTTTCATAAGTTTTTCTCCGTTTTCATTTAGAGAATAAAGAGTCAACCTTAAAGAAACCTTGAAAATTGATTCAATGATAACAAAATAATAAGAATTTTCTTGCTTGGCTATTTCTTTCATTTTAAAATTCAAAACCGAAGAGATTTGAATAAATTTGAACAAATTTCTATCTTAAAAGGGGGAATAAAATGACAGGTATTCCATTACTAATTGTCTTTGTTCTTGCAGTTGCTCTAATGATAATTGCAATTTCAAAGGTAAGCGTAAAATAAATTAACCGTTTTTTTTGCTATTAATTAAATAGACTATTCT
>CAVEGR010000108.1:0-7558 GCA_963615565.1 Phocaeicola massiliensis
TTTTATCTCGCAAATCCAAAACCAATCTCCACAAAGCTCATTTTGCAAAAACCTCATTAAAATTCCCTTTTGATGTGTAAGTCATACCCAGTTGGTCTGTTGCAGCAGAACTGGATTGTTACTGGTGGTTCTTCTATGTTATAACCTATTAAAATAAAGGCCACAAAAAACATGCTAGAATCAGAAACTCAAGAAAATCAACTTAATCTCTCTTTTTTTAATAAGGCAAACACTTTTCTCAATAAACAAATGCCAATAATGACACCTCTTGCAGTCGCATTTGGCCTTGTTTTGGGAAATTATGTTTCTTGGATGAAGCCAGCAGTCCATTGGCTGTTTGGAATTATGACATTCTTTGGCGCAATGAAAATTAGTGTAAAAGAAGTAGGAAATGCATTAAAGAAACCAATTTTCTTATTAACCTTTGCATTAGGCAGTTATATAATTATGCCCCTTGTTGCCTATGGCATTTCTCATACCTTTTTTAACGGAAACAAAGAAATAATCAGTGGTTATATTCTACTTAGAGCAACACCTACTGCTGTCGTAAGCACTGTATGGACAACTATTTACTGTGGAAATATGGCTGCATCAATCTCTGTTCTTATTTTAGATTCTTTCCTTTCACCAATATTAACACCTTTTATTCTTAAACTTTATACAGGCCAAGCCATTGCCGTTGACTCTATGGGAATGATGAAATCTTTGCTGTTTATGGTATTGATTCCGTCTTTCTTAGGATTAATTGCAAATCACTTCTTTGCTCCACAAATTAAAAATCTTTGGAGTCCTGTTACAAATCCTATTTCTAAACTGCTGATTTTCATTGTAATTATCATTAATACATCACAACAGGCAACATCAATTATTGCTAACGCTTCTTGGCAATATCTTTTAATTGGTCTTGGAAACATACTTATGGTTGTAATAGGCTTCTCCTCTGGGTTCTTCTGCTCTAGATTAATGAAATTGGATAGAGAAAAAACTATTTCTATGACATTCTCTGTTTCAATGAGAAATACAAGTGCGGCCTTAGTGTTGGCAATATCATTCTTACCCTCCGTAGCTTCTCTTCCATGCATCTTTGGAATTGTCTTTCAGCAAAGTATGGCAGCACTAATGAGTAAGATATACTTTGAACACGTTCTTCCAGCAAATACAGGAAGCCTTAAAACAGAACAAAGAAAGTTGAACAAAGAAAGCTGAACAAAAAAATAGAGTGGCCATTAGCAACGCTAAACCACTCTGGATAGAACAAAAAAGAAAAGAGCTTTGTCTTTTCAAAACTAATTGGCATTACATTAACAACTCAAAAATAAAATGTGAAATATCATTTATTGATAACAGTAATACAAAAATTGAAATGCCCTCACACAAGACCAATTTTTAAATAATGAAAAGTTTTTCCCTCTGAATCTACAACTATAACAAGTTCTCTACCCAAAGACTTGTTATAGTATCTATGTAAACCAACAGGCAAATGAAGCTCTCCAGAATTCCCATCCATAGAAAGAATATTATGGTCTAAAACCGATTCACTTACCCAAAAACCACTAGGAATTGCAAAAGATAGGACATCATAAAGCTCAACAGCCTGAAGAGAAGACTCTCCCAGTTTACCATTTAAAGCATCTTTTAAAATCTTAATTTTGTCCAAATTCCTAAAATCAAAAGAGACCTCAAGAGCATAAGATTTTAAAAGCGGATAGTTGATTCCAGCCATAGCAGCCCTGTCAGAATCCATGAACATTTGGGAAAAAACACCGTCATTCTGATTAAGAACAAAAACTTTAGAATTATCAAAAGGAGTAATTACAGCACCAAAAGGTCTCATATTGCCCAACGGAAAAGCACAAACAAAAACACTTTCTCCAGAAGGAATTGTGATAGAAACCTCTCTTTGCCCTTTTTCAATATACAGAACATTAACATCACTTCCGCTAGTCCATTTAAGAGAATACCAAAGTTTTGTATCTTCATCCTCCCAAGGATGCTGAGGAATTTGAATTGCAACAGTTCTTTCAGGCTTAACATCCGAGCACGAAGAAAGAACAACCAAAACACACAAAAAAACTAACAATGCCCAATTATTTTGTCTCATATAAATAAATACAAAATAATTTTAATTTTCATTTAGATTTTTGGCCTGTTTTAATAAATTTCTGTAAAAATCTCTAAAAGAACGCAGAATTGCCCTGATATCATCGCTACAGTAATCGGCATAAGACCACGGAAGGCGTTGAAAATCCTTATCTTGAAAGATGAGCGTGGTTTCCGCATAGATGCCATCACGTAGAGGAATGCGGTGTGAGCGGTCTTTACATGTGGCAAGAATAAAGCTTGAAAGAGAGAGAATTCCCGGGTCAAGATTAATCTTTCTTCCCTGAGCCTGAGGCTTTGAAATTGCGTTGTCGCCCACCTCCGGGCTGGCATATTCCAGCTCAAGCGCATTCGTCCACGTCTTGATATCGGCCAGTGTAGAGGGGTCAATTAAAGGCTCAAAAAGGAGAAGATATCTGACAGGATGGCCACCCATCTCCCCATCATAATAATTGGTGTAAGGGAAGGCCATAACAGGACTTGCAATTGCAATCTTGCCAAATTTCGCCTCCAACTGCGCAAAAAGCTGCTCCCTCCTGTCCTCTGCAGTGGAGAGAACACCCATGACCAGTGCACACTTCTCAAACGGTCTAGCTAGTGCCATACTTCCCCCTTCTTCTGAATTTTGCATCTCTCTTTATCCCGATTATTTTGTCTTCCCCGCTTATTGTCAACTTGCCTTGGCGTGAAGATAGGTTTATAGTTTAAGTATGCCTAAATTGATTGTCTTTCTAGGAAACCCGGGTGCGCAGTATAGACAAACCCGGCACAACGCAGGCTGGATGGTGTGTGACGCATTTTCAGCCAAAAATGGAATGAGCCAAAGTTGGTTGACTAAGTTCCATTCACTATACCTAAAAGAAGGCAATCTAATTTTCCAAAAACCACAAACCTTCATGAATGAAAGTGGCATTGCAGTGCAAGAGGTCTCAAAATTCTATGAAATTGATTGTGCATCTATACTTGTTGTACATGACGATATAGAATTGCCTTTTGGTACAGTTAAACTGCAACAAGGTGGCGGTCTTGGTGGGCACAATGGTCTTAAATCAATAAAAACGTATTTAGGAACCAACAGTTTCTGCAGACTTAGAATTGGAATAGGAAGACCACCTGCTCCTATTCAGGTTGCAGATTTTGTTTTAGGAAAATTTTCTCCCTTGGAAGAGAATTCAATTTCAGAAATACTGGACAAAGCAGTAGAAAGCATAAATCAGTTTATTTTACAAGGAATCAAATAATGAAAAACAGAGACTTCAGAATTTCAAAAACAAGCAGATTAGAGATGTCCTACGAGGCTCCTTTGTTTGAAACCACAAACAAAATTAACGAGATGTATAGACAGGCTCAAGAAATAGCACAAGCCTATAATGAAAGCCATGACCGTCCCTTGTCCGCTGCAAGCATACACATTTGTGCCGTATTACACTTGGTTTACCAGACAGTAATTTCTGCCTATCTTAGAGGTACAGATTCAGATCCTTTCTCAAGAATCAGAGTTTTGGCAGAAAAAAATGACGCATGCAAAGAAGTTTTAAGTTTTTACAATAAAGCCTTTCCTTCTAGACTTAGTGAGGATAGATTTGATTCCATAGAAGAGATGGCTAGAGCCTTTTTTGTCCATCAAGTGTTAGAAGCAAATCCAGCTATCATCAATGCAACAGGAGATATGCTCCAACAGAGCAATCTTGAATTTCCTCAAGGCACAAAAGCCCTAATTGCCATGATGGGAAGCTACTTAAAAGGTACCAACTTTACAGAAAACACAGAGAATGCAGATGACTTATTCTCATTTCTTACAATGCCAGCACGCCTTTTCCCAGATTCTTTACTTAAACAGTTAGAGTATATATCAGAGCACTGGGATCTCTTGCTGCCAGCAGAACTTATAGCTCTTTTAACAAAAGCAAAAGATTATCTTAGAGAAGAAACCAAACCTCATTTTGCAGGTGGCGGTCCAGGCCCCATTGAAGTGCCAGATTTTAAAATTGGAGACACTGATTATGAGATGTTTACTCCAGATAAGAACTGGATGCCAAACGTAGTCATGATGGCAAAAAGCACACTAGTCTGGCTTGATCAACTCTCAAAGAAATACAAAAGAGAAATTTCTAGATTAGATCAAATTCCAGATGAAGAACTTGATGAACTAAGAGACAGTGGTTTTAACGCCCTTTGGCTGATTGGCCTTTGGGAAAGAAGCTCCGCTTCAAAAAAGATAAAAGTTTTATGCGGAAATCCAGATGCAGAAGCATCGGCCTATTCTCTTAAAGGATATGTAATTTCTTCTAGGCTTGGCGGTTGGCAAGCTTTGAATAATCTAAAAACAAGATGCTGGGATAGAGGAATTAGACTAGCAAGCGATATGGTGCCAAACCATACTGGAATTGATAGTGATTGGATAATACATCATAGCAATTATTTCATGCAGCAATCCTATCCTCCATTTCCTTCTTATACTTATAATGGGCCTAATTTATCGGATAATCCTGATGTTGATATTAGAATTGAAGATCATTATTACAATAGAACAGATGCAGCTGTTACATTCCGCAGAATAGATAATAAAACAGGCCAAGTTTCTTACATCTTCCATGGTAATGACGGCACAACAATGCCCTGGAATGACACTGCACAGCTAGATTTTCTCAATCCAACCACAAGAGAGGCCGTCATTCAACAAATTCTTGAAGTTGCAAGAAACTTCCCAATTATTAGATTTGATGCAGCAATGACATTAGCAAAACGCCATATTCAGAGACTTTGGTATCCAAAACCGGGAACAGGTGGAGATGTTGCAGGAAGAATCCCTTATGAAATGTCAGATGAAGAATTCAACCGCAGAATTCCCAACGAATTCTGGAGAGAAGTAGTAGATAGAATCTCCCAAGAATTACCAGACACTCTTCTTATTGCTGAAGCCTTTTGGATGATGGAAAGCTACTTTGTCAGAACCCTTGGAATGCACAGAGTATATAACAGTGCTTTCATGCACATGATTAAGAATCAAGACAATGAAAAGTATAGAGATATGATTAAAGCAACCATTGCTTTTGATCCTGAGATTCTCAAGCGCTATGTAAATTTCATGAATAATCCAGATGAAGATACAGCCATTGCTCAATTTGGAGATTCGGACAAATATTTTGGAGCATGCACACTTCTTGCAACTATGCCAGGCCTTCCTATGTTTGGTCATGGTCAAATTGAAGGCTTTAAAGAAAAATATGGCATGGAATATCAGAGAGCCTATTGGGACGAAAAGCCAAATGAAAGACTTATAGAAGAGCACAAAAGAAGAATCTTCCCTCTCTTGAAAATGAGAAGGCTATTCTCTGAATCTAAATACTTCCAAATCTTTGACGTTAAAACTAATGACGGAAGCATTGCAGAGTCTGTTTTTGCATATACCAATGGAAATGACCAGCAAATGGCTCTTGTCTTATACAACAACCAATATGAACATGTAGATGGAGTCATAATGGAATCTTCTCCAAAACTTGTTAGAAATGGAGATGAAAGAAAACTAGAAACAACCTCAATAGCCAAGAGCTTACGCCTTTCAAGAGGTGTCAGGAGATTTGTAATTTACAAGAATTTTAATGAAGGATTATATCATCTAATGCCCTCCGTTAAGCTTTATGAAGAAGGACTAACAGTGTCCTTAAACGGCTATCAAACTAAAGTTTTTACTAATATATACGAGATTGAGGACATTGATGGTATTTACCAAAAGCTCTATGAAAAGATGGGAAACAGAGGCATGGCAGACATAGATTATGAGATGAGAATGCTCTACCTAGAACCTTTCTTTGAAGCCGTAGAACCCATAAAAAATCAAAAGTTTGTTAAAGATTTAAAAACACTGTTAAACGGCTCTTCTTCAAGTGCAAACAAAAAAGGAATAATGCAAACCTTAGGAACGTGTTATACTTACATGGAAGAACTCAATGGGCTTTTTGAAAAATTAGGACTCCATCCAAAAACAATTAAAGCACAAACAATTCTTGGAATGATTAATGAGCTTGAAATTGTAGGAAAAACAAAGCCATTTCAAAATGCCAACTTAATTTTGGAAGACAGCCTTGCAACAGTAGTTTCTGCAGCTTTCTTAGAAATACCATTCCTTCATTCTGATTCTTCTTCTCTTGAAGAAATGTTTAACATTGCAAAAACCCTTCAATTTGATACTCTCTTTGAGGTTTCTCCAACCATGGCCCTAAGATGTGCACTTTTAACCAGTTCCACTCCAAAAACAATTGAAGAACTTCTTAAAGACAAAACGTTTCAATTGCTCATTGGCTGCAATGAATACCAAGGAGTTTGTTGGTACAGAGGTGAAGCTTTCCAAGAGTGCTTGTATCTTCATGTTCTCTCAAAAACACTTAATGACAAGAACGTAAAAGATGGAGAAGTTACACAAGAGTACATTGAAGAAGCAGAAACAGAACTAGATAAATGGCTAACTCGCAGTTCTAAAGCAAATTATAAACTAGAAAACCTTATCTAGACATCTGTACTCACTTGTAAATATAATTTGGTCTATGATTAAAGCTGATTGCAACACCAAAGTGAAGGACATAATCTAAAATGAGAAATAAGGCTCTAATTCTAGTTCTGCTCATTGTTTTACTATCCATTCTAGCTCTATGTCTTGCTATTTCTATAAACTGTGCAAGAACGCTATATTTAACCCCAAACACTTCTTTTGCTGATTATCTACCATTTATAGAATCTTTGGCACGGACCATCTCTTTATTAGTCTACGTTCTTATTTATTGTAAAACATGGTTTTATGGAGAATCTCCTGGAACAGCTTTTGGAGATTTATTTCTTTTTTCGGCGGCACTTATTGAAACAAGAATCTTCTACAACTACGAAACAATAACAGGAAAATGTTACATTTCCCCTGTTGTTCTAAGTAGACTGTTGCTTTTTTCTGTTATTTTAATGTTGCTTTCTCTTATTAGTTCTGCTCTGTACTATCAAAATAACGAATATGGTGCTGTTTCTCTTTTAAAAGGCATTGATGTTGGTAGTGCTTTAGTTATGTCCCTCTTATTGCCTATTTCTCTTTCTTTTGAAGATCTTTTTATCGCAATCCCAACGTATTGGATTTTTATAATTCTTTGCGCAACCGGATTTGTTGCCTTTTTAATTTTGATGTTCACGGAACCACCTGGAATAGGAACCTTTAAAAACCTCTCTTTGATACTCATCATTGGAGGGGTTTTTGCCATTTTCTTTTTCAGTGAAGCATATGCAGATCTAGTTGGCTCAATCTTGCTGACAATTGGCTACACCGCTAATTCTGTCTTCTCAGCAAGAAATGCAATTAGAGTATAGGAACTCAAAAAAAATATATTGATTAAGAAACTGTCCCAAAATAATTTGATCATTTCTGAGGTTTTTGCAAAATGAGCTTTGTGGAGATTGGTTTTGGATTTGCGAGATAAAA
>CAVEGR010000109.1:0-907 GCA_963615565.1 Phocaeicola massiliensis
GCTAATGATTGTTGGACCTGACTAAGATACAGTTGATTTGCAAAATTAGAAGGAAATCTAAAATAACGAGAGAACATCTCAATAATGATTGAATTTCCTTCTTCATTTCGTTGATGATGTTCCATTATGGGACTTGTTATATTTAGCTGATTATCTGGAGCAAAACTCTTTGCAACACTCAACGAAGGAAAACTCTGATATCCAAATTCCGAACAAAATCTAGGTTGTACATTGTGATAGTATTCAAAATCTTTTCTCTCATGCCAAACAGTCCAATAGTGCATATCTCCATTGCCGTCTGAATGCCAGTTGTCTGAATAATCACCAGGTCCGGCACAAGGACTTGATGGCCAATATACTCTATCTGGATCTTCTTCAAGTATTATTCTATCAATCCAGTTTGTGTAAAGTTTTTCATAATCTCTTAAATACAAATCTCTGTTTTTAATAGACTCCTCATACCAAGTCAAAGCTCCAAGACATTCATTGTTTCCACACCAAAGAGCAATACAAGTTCTACTTTTAAGTCTGTTAATTTGATCCTTTAGTTCCTGCTCAACACTATTTAAAAACCAATCTTCTGCAGGATATGTAGAACAACTGAACATTAGATCCTGCCAAATTAGAATACCATATTTATCACATGCATCATAAAAGGCTTCTTTCTCATACCAACCGCCGCCCCAAATTCGTAGCATATTCATATTTGCATTCTTGGCATCTTCAACAATCTTATTGAACCTAAATTCATTCATTAGGCCAGGACGAGCATCCAAGGGTATCCAGTTTGCTCCTTTGCAAAAGATATTTTGCCCATTAACGCAAACAGTAAGCTCCTTACCTCCCATGGTTGTTGCATTTTTTACTTCTATAGTTCTAAAGCCTATTTTTTTTTGTAATTTAAAAT
>CAVEGR010000109.1:917-11860 GCA_963615565.1 Phocaeicola massiliensis
TTTAAAATCTTCAAGCACATCTTTTATAGATACATCATACAAAACTTGCTTTCCATAACCATTGGGCCACCAAAGTTCAATATCTCTTTCCGGGATTTCAATATCACAAACAAGAGTATTTTCTTCAGCTGTAAAACGTGCTTCTATCTCTTTTTTTGCAATTATGTTTGTTCCAATTGATGAACCTAGATTTGAAACTTCCATAACAAATTTGCTTGCACAATCAGAAAAAGCCAAAACCTTTGCCTCAATAGCTAAATGCCATTTGTCATTATTTTTCTTTGGAATGGCAGAAAAAGACTTGAGCATATAATGTTGACACTCAAAAATTGTCAAACTTTCATATATTCCAATTGTTTGAAGACAAAGACCCCAATCCCATGCTGCATTACATTGTGCTTTACGGACCAAATTCCTATTTGGAGAATCATACATATAATGAGAGCAAGGGACAGGATATTTGAGCTCTTTATTTCTTTTTATTGCAAGCTTTTCTGAGGCAATAAATCTAAATTCAATGAAATTATCGCCTTCATTCAGATATTCAGTAATGTCAATGTAAAAAATTCTGTGTTCATTATCAAACTCTGCAATCCTATGTCCATTCAAATATAAAGAAGCTACAGTATCAACTTTCTCAAGTTTAAGTATGTAATGACAGTTTTTATTCTTTTTGGGAAAATAAAAGCTTCTAGAAATGTTCCAATCACTCTTACCTATGAACATTGTTTCAAGTTCATTGTCAGCATAATATGGATCTGGAACAATGGCTTGCTCTATCAATGCATCTTGAACACTTCCAGGGATATTCATTTCATATGAACTTCCATCTTTTATTTCATAATTATTGGCTTCTGGCTTTACAGCAACAAGGGTCCATACTCCATCAAGAATAAACTTCTGCATTATTCCTCCCATCTTGCAGGACTACATACCAAATCAAGATTGTAGCATAAATCACTTATAGCCCTTTTTCTTAGTTTTGTTCTATCCCAATTTTTGTCATCTCCAAGCCATAAACTATCTGCAAAAGCAAACACTCTTGGAAACATCATATACTCTACTTCTCTTCCATTATGCATTTGTTCTGCCCACAAATTGCATTGTCCACCCAAGATAAGTGCTCTTCTATTTGGCTCTAACTCTTTCATGGAAATATCCACTTCAAACGTATCTTTTACAGTATAGACACCCCATTGCTTAGGTTCAAAGTCATCTTTTGTATACCCCTTATCTAAATAGCAACCCTGCTGTGGACACAAAATAACATTGTGTCCTCTTGATGTGGCCTTTCTAGCTCCATCTAATCCTCTCCATGACATCACAACAACAGAAGTCTCAATATTTGAGGCATCTACAACCTCGTCCCAGCCAATTGCACGCTTTCCATATTTAGCCACTAAGGCCGATGCCTTTGAAGTACACCAACCTTGGAGTTCATTACAATCTTTTAAATTAAAATCCTGCATTAGGCGTTTACAGGCTTCATTATTCTCCCATTGAACGTGTGGGCATTCATCGCCTCCAATATGAAAAAAAGGTCCATCAAAAATTTTTGTAAGTTTTGCAATTGCAGCATCAAGAAAAATCCAAGCTTCATCACTTGCAGGGTTCAATACATCATCAAATACGCCCCATCTAGTCTCTACTTCTACTGGAGACCCTGTACATCCAAAATTTGGATACGCAGCAAGAAGTGCAGTTGAATGACCTGGAATTTCAATTTCAGGTATAACTACAATGCCTTTATCTTTGCAAAACTTATTTATTTCTTCTAAATCTGAGTCCGAATATAATCCTTCATAAATAAAATTAGCCTTATAATATTCTTGGTTCATTCGTTTAGATGAGATTTCAGCTAATTTAGGATAGCCATCAACAGTAAAGCGCCATCCCTGATCATCAGTTAAATGCCAATGAAAGTAATTAAAACCAATAAGACTCATGGTATTCACGATTCTTTTAATTTCATCTACAGGCATAAAATGCCTACAAACATCTATCATAAAGCCTCTGTATTTAAATGCAGGGCTATAAAATTCAAATTTACAAACAGGAAGATTCCCATCAAAAAGAATTTCCAATTGACTAAGGTAATTAAATCCTTGTCTAATTTCTTCTTGGGTCCTTCCTTGAATTAAAATACTTTCTTTTGTTATTGAAACAAGATTATTTCCTGTTCTTGTTTCAACCTTCTTAGGATAAGCAACAAGGCCATCATACGATACATTTTGAGTTTTAATTTGTGGTGTCAGTAATGTGTCTATATATTTCATATAATCTTAAAAAAGGCAGGTTTTTTACGCCTGCCTTATCGTTAGTCAAAATCAGATCTTGGTCAATTACTTGCCCAAAAATGCATACCATGCAGCATTGATTTTCTTTGCACCTTCATCAACAGAAGTTGAGCCTAAGCCAATTTCTGCCAAAACAGTGTTGATTACATTGTAAACAGCTGGATCAAGAACACCATCAATAACTGGTGTTGAAACCTCAATTCTGTTGTACCAATCAGCTCTCTTAGCTACGAGAGGCTCAAGGTTCTTTTCAACACAGAACTGTGCAACGTCAATTGTTGTAAGTGATGGGAATGCAGCTCCGGTCTCAAGTCTCCAAGACTGTGCATATTCGCCTTCGAGGAACTTAACAAGAGTCCATGCAGCTTCAAGCTTTGCAGGATCTGCAGCTGTATCAGCAGAAATTGCCCAACCAGTTCCAACAACAACAGAGTTAGACTCGTGTACAACTTCACCATCAAGAGCTGGGAAATTGATAAGTTCAACATCTGTTTCCTGAGCTTCAGGTGAGAACAATGCATCGCCTGTAGAAGTATCGGTCTGGAATGAAGCA
Organism: Phocaeicola massiliensis; assembly: GCA_963615565.1. GTDB lineage: Bacteria > Spirochaetota > Spirochaetia > Sphaerochaetales > Sphaerochaetaceae > UBA9732. Next base: position 3,768 of record CAVEGR010000109.1, read on the forward strand.
CAAGCCCAGTCTCCATCAATATAGAAAGCACTCTTTCCTGCAGCAAAGTCTGCACGACCTGAACCGTAAGAAACGCTAAGAGTATTTCTGTTGATAATGCCATCTTTGTAGAGATTATCCAAAGCAGCAAGAGCATTCTTGAACCAAGCATCCTCAAAATCCCATTCGCCAGCAGCAAGCTTTTCATACCAATCAGCTCCACCAAATCTTCCAGCAAGGAGGGAGAAGAGACAGCTCTGCATGACCCAACCGTCTTGGCAGTCCATCTTTATAACTTCAATACCTTTTGCCTTGAGAACTGGAACCATTGCTTTGAGATCTGCATAAGTTTTTGGAATTTCAAGACCATTCTCTCTAAGAACCTTTGTGTTAACAAACATCATTGATGTTGCTGTAATTCCGTTTGGAAGTTCACCAATGTAGTCTGTCTTACCGGCCTGGTCAGACATTGCAGCAGCACCATAGGAGCTTAAAAGGTTATCTCTCTTAAGGAGATCCTTAAGGTTATAAAGGTAATCACCTGTGTGCAGTGTTGTAGATCTGCCACTTGGCCATGCATACATTACGTTTGGAAGATTTCCCTGTGCTGCATATGCTTCTACCTTCTGATGGAATGGCTCATTGAATAAGTCTTCTCTAATGATTTCAATTTCAGGATGCAGTTCACTGAAATAATCCCAAATCTTTTCAATCTCATTAGCACTATTTGGCTCTGACATATCAATGTAATTTAAGACTCTAATTTGCACTTTGTCTGATTTGCTTTCTGATGAAGCCTGTGCAAAAATCGCTGTCATTGCCATTAGAGCAATAAGAACAATAACAATTCCTTTTTTCATGTTTTTCTCCTTTTTAGTTTGTTCATTGCTTGAACTATCTCTTATTTTAAATCCCTTAACTTCATAAGTCAAGGAAAATATTTTCTTTTACTGAATACTCAACCCTTTACAGCTCCGGCAGACACACCCTTTGTAATTTCTTTTCTAAAAACCAGATAGAAAACTAGCATTGGAATTAAGCCAATCATTAGTGAAGCAAAAAGTTTTCCATAGTCAGTAGAAAGGCTTCCAGCAAAGCTCTGAATTCCTACAGGAAGGCTCTTGTTCTTTGTGCTTGATGTGAGCATGTTTATGAGCATGAATTCATTCCATGTACCGGATATTTGCAAAATAGCAATTGTAGTTCCAACTGGAACTGCCATTGGAGTAATTATTGAAACAAAAATTCTCCAATAGGTTGCACCATCTAATCTTGCTGACTCAACAAGAGCTCCAGGAATACTTTTCATATATTCGGTTGAAAGATAAACGCCCATTGGAAGTCCAATTCCAATATATGGAATCAAAACACCTAACTTAGTGTCATACAATCCAACAAGGTTAATAACAATGAAAAGTGGAATCATAATACTTTGCAATGTCATCAAAATACCAACAACATACGAACCATAAATCCATTTGGTTGCTTTGCTATAAATCTTTGAAAAAGCAAAACCACTCATAAAGCTTAAAACCAATATTGCAATGGTTGTACAAGCTGTATAGAAAATGCTGTTTAAGATATATGTTCCAAAATGCCCTCTCTTCCAAGCCTGTATGTAGTTTTGATAGAACCATCGTTTAGGAAGACCCAGGTGATTCATTTGATAGTCTTGAGAGGTCTTAAATGAACTAATAGCAAGCCAAATTAGAGGTGCAATTGCCAAAATAGCAAAAAGAATAAGAACAATGTATGTAACAACCATTCCAATTTTTCTTTTTGTAGAATTATCGTCTTTTATGTAGCTCATTCTTTCCCTCCAAATCTCTTTTCAACAGCTTTTGTGATACCAATCATCACAAAACTGATAATACACATGACTATTGAAATTGCATTTGCCAAAGGATAATTTGGCGCTCCACTGAAGGCATTATCATACATATATATTGAAAGCACATAAGTCCGTTTTGCAGGGCCTCCACTTGTCATGACGTAAATTAGGTCAAAACTCTTTAAGGAACCTGAGATTGCAAGAATTGCACTCGTTACTATAACACCAGAAAGTGCTGGTAAAATAATGTGTCGTAAGGCCTGAAATTCAGACGCTCCATCAATTTTTGCAGCTTCTATAATTGATGTGTCAATCTTTTGCAAGTTTGCTAAGAAGATAATCAAATATGTTCCTGTGTACATCCAAAGAATAACCAACAAAACTGGAATCATTGGATGGGAGTTATTATCTGCCACATATGAAGGATTAAACATTCGGATGATATCTGGAAGAACGCCGTTTGGAGCAGTGATTGCCTTCCATAATCGGCCTATGACAACCGTGGAGATAACACATGGGAGGTAAATTACTGTCTGGAAGAAGTCCTTTCCTTTAATCATTCCTCTGAAAATAAGATATGCCATGAAAAATCCAAGTGGAATTTGGCCAAATACAGAAATAAAGACAATCCAAAGGTTGTTCTTCAATGCAAGCCAAAAATACTCGTCTTGGAACATTGCTTTGTAGTATTTCAATCCTACAAAACTAATTGGCTTCTTTTTTGAACCAAAGAGAGGCCCTCCGCTGTAATTTGTAAGGCTAAGATAAACCGCAAAAATTGTTGGGAAAGCCATTACAAACAAGTAAATTGCAAATGCTGGAAGAACAAAAAGCCAATAAGCCCTACGTTCCTCTGCATGGGTTGTAATCTTTCTTGATTTAACTACTAAAGTTTCACCCATTTCATATCCCCCTTTGTTGCTTTGATAGAGCAATTACCTTTTCCCAAGTCATTCTCTCATTTAGATTTTCTTCTTTTAAATCAGGAACACTAAACAAATTATGTAAACACATCATAGCAGCGCCACTTGCACTTACACATTCATCTGAAGAATCAAAGAGAACTTCAACACCATATTCGTTGGCTAAATCCATGAATTCTGGAACTCTGCAATTAAGTACATCTAAAACAAATTCTTTATTCCCAAATGGATTTCCATGCAAAATCACTTTATCAAAATCCAAAATTGATAAAACTGGAATAAAAGACCTAAACGTATCCTCAATCCATAGTTCAAGACTATTTTGATTGTCAACTGTACTTCGTAGAATCTCATCTGGAAGGCCACTTTGGTTATTCATACCTTCTTTCCAAGACACAGATTTAAACTCACCTGCTGCATTGTGGCTTCCTCTAAATACTTTTCCGTTAATAATCAGTCCAAATCCGGCTCCAATACCTACAATTTGAGGGTTAATTTTGCATTCTTCGTGAAAATCAGCAACCATGCTCAAAGCATTGCGAATTGCATCATTGCGTATTATATCAAGCCATGCAGTAGCATTAGCATCGTTTTCAACAAATGTAGGATAGTTATATTTTTCTTGGACTATATTGCGGATGTTTAAATTAGATACATCAAAAGGGTAAGATGTAATCATTGTTCCATATGCATTATCAACTATACCAGGAACGGCAAAACAAATGGAAAGAATAGGAGTCTTAATTGATTTATGTGCATTAAATGCTATCTCAAGAGCTTTTTCAATCATTTGTTCAATAGGAATTGTTCCAAAAGAACCAGTTGTTCGCCATAACTCGTTTCCATTTGCAGAAAGAATGACTGCTCTAAAGTGGGATGGCTGAATATCAAATCCAAAGACACATCCAAAATTTGGATTAATTGAAAGCTCAACAGCCTTTCTTCCTCCCTGTTGTGTAGAGTCAAAAAGTTTGCCTTCTTTAATAACTCCATTTTCTATTAAATTTGATGTTATATTCGTTACAGTAGATCTATAAAGGCCAAGTTCTCGAGCAATTTCTGCCCTTGAAATGCTTTCTCTCTGCCAGATTAGTCTTGCAACCAAAGAGGTGTTGGCATTTTTTTGAAAAATATTATTATCTACAGGCATTAAGGCTCCGTCTTTCAAAGATTTAAACGAGGTTTTTGAAAAGCCTCAGACAAACACTCTAAAAAAAATTTTAAAGTTTGTTTGCACAGTGTACAAACTTAGGTTATCATTGCTTTTGTGAGCCGTCAACTTTTTTATTTTGAAAGTTTTCACAAACAAGTTGTAGCCAAAAGAGAGGATTTATGACAAACACTCAAATGTTTACTCGAGACGAACTACCTGAAGATTTCATTTTTGGAACAGCCACTGCCAGTTATCAAGTTGAAGGTGCAGGACAAGATGACGGAAGAACTTCCTGTATATGGGATGATTTTGCTAAAAAACCTGGAGCTGTATTTGAAAACCAAGATGGGATGGTTGCTGCAGACCAATATCATAGGTATAAAGATGATATTAAGCTCATGGCCTCATTAGGTTTTGATTACTATAGATTCTCTGTTTCATGGACTAGAATTCTTCCAAATGGTGGAACCAAAATAAACGAAAAAGGTGTTCAATATTATAAAAACTTATGTAATGAGCTGCACAAAAATGGAATGAAAGCATGCTGCACTATCTATCATTGGGACCTTCCAAGTGAAATCCAAAAAGAAGGGGGATGGAACGTTCGTCAAACAGCTTATAAGTTGGCATATTTAGCAAAGGTTTTATACAAAGAACTTGGAGATCTTGTTGATATGTGGATTACTATCAATGAGGCAATGTGTATAACCTATCTTGGATATCTAATTGGAGAGCATGCTCCAGGAATAAAAGATGTAAATCAATTTGTTAATTCTGTGCATTATATTAATTTAGCACATGGACTTATGGTCTCTGAATATAGAAAAACAGGACTTAAGGCACCAATTGGTATAACGCATAATCTTGAAACCCCAAGACCAGCAAGTAAAAATCCAAAAGATGCTATTGCGGTAGCACACCATACAGCTATAAGAAGTGAACTTTTTATGCAACCATTGTTCAGAAAGTCCTATCCAGAATATACAACACAAGAACTTGGTTGGAACTTCCCCATTGAACAAAACGACATGGATTTAATTGGGCAAAAGATTGATTTTATAGGACTTAATTACTATAACGAGGCAGCAATCCAATGGTCAGACTCAAATATGTTTAATGAAGAGCATGCTTTGCGTTGGGAAGAATTAACTAGTGGCATTCACTGGCCAATAACTCCATATGGCTTTTTGAGACTACTAAGATGGCTAGCTTCATACACAAACTATGAAATTCCAATATATGTAACAGAAAATGGAGCAGCATGTAACGATATTCTTGAAAAAGATGAAAATGGCATTCTAAGAGTTCATGACGAGCAGAGAATTAGATATCTTTCTGAACATTTAAAAATTTGTGCACAAGCTGTCAAGGAGAAAATTCCTTTAAAAGGTTATTTTTGCTGGAGTTTTATTGATAACTACGAATGGTCTTTTGGGTATAGCAAGCGTTTTGGCATTGTTTATTGTGACTATCCAACACAGCAAAGAATTCCAAAAGACAGTGCATTTTATCTTCGTGATGTTATGGCCGGATATGGCAATTAATTGGAGCAGTAAATGAAATTTGGACATTTTGACGATATCAGAAAAGAATACGTAATTGAAACGCCTAAAACCCCACTTCCGTGGATTAATTACCTAGGAAGTCAGGACTTTTTTGCCTTAATTTCCAACACTGCAGGAGGTTATTCATTCTACAAAGATGCACGTCTTAGACGGTTAACCCGATACCGTTACAATAACAATCCTCTTGATCAAGAAGGTTTCAGACTCTATATCAAGGATGAAGAGACAGTATGGAATCCATCATGGCAACCAGTTAAAACTCCTCTTGACTTCTATGAATGTCGCCACGGTTTAGGTTATAGTATTTTTACAGGACAAAAAAAAGGTATTGAAGCTGTTCAAACAATGTTTGTTCCTTTGAATGATAATGCACTTATATACAGTGTAAAAATTAAAAACCTTTCTGATAAACATAAAACTATAAAACTTTTTAGTTTTGTAGAATTTTGTCTTTGGGATGCAAACGATGATAGCACCAATTTTCAAAGAAACTACAGCATAGGAGAAGTAGAAGTTGTAGATTCTGCAATCTACCATAAAACTGAATACAGAGAAAGGAGAAACCATTATTCTGTTTTCTGGTGTAATAAAAAAATCGATAATTTTGATACAGATATGGACATTTTCAATGGTCAATTTGGAAGTGCTGCAAATCCTTCTGCTGTATTGGAAGAATCTTGCCACAACTCCATTGCCCATGGCTGGAGACCTTGTGGAGCGCATGAATTAACTGTTTCACTACAGCCAAACGAAGAATACAATGTGATTTTTGGCTTAGGATATGTAGAAAATAAACCGGAAGAAAAATGGGAAAGTCTTGGTATTATAAACAAGAAAAAAGCACTCCAATTGATGTCTCAATTTGAGACACAAGAACAAGTTACCAAGAAGTTATCAGAATTAAAGCAATATTGGGCCTCCTTGTTGGACAATTTTCACATTGAAAGTTCAGATGAAAAGTTAAACAGAATGGTCAATATTTGGAATCAATACCAATGCATGGTTACTTTTAATATGAGCAGAAGTGCTTCATATTTTGAAAGTGGCATGGGAAGAGGCATGGGATTTAGAGACTCTTGCCAAGATCTTCTTGGTTTTGTTCATATGGTACCTAAAAGAGCTAGACAAAGACTCCTAGATATTGCTGCAACTCAATTTGAAGATGGATCTGCATATCATCAATATCAACCTTTAACTAAGCGCGGAAATCTTGCTGTTGGGAGTGGTTTCAATGATGATCCTTTGTGGCTTATTGCCGGAACTGATGCTTATTTACGTGAAACAGGTGACTTTTCCATCTTAAATGAAAGTGTCCCTTTTGATAATAAAGATGAACTTGCTCAACCATTAATGGAACATTTAAGAAGATCCTTCAACTTTACTGTTAATCATCTAGGGCCTCATAACCTTCCTCTAATTGGTAGAGCAGACTGGAATGATTGCTTAAATTTGAATTGTTTCTCATCTAATTCAGGAGAAAGTTTTCAAACTACCGGTCCAAGCGAAGGTCCTGTTGCAGAAAGTGTCTTCATTGCTGGCATGTTTGTAAAATATGGCAACTCTTATGTTCAAATCTGTAAAAAAATCGGGCTACAAGATGAAGCAAAAGAATGTGAGAAACATATTCAAAAGATGATTGAAGCTACATTAAAGTGGGGCTGGGATGGGCAATGGTTTTTACGTGCATATGATGCTTTCTCAAAACCTGTAGGAAGTCATGTAAATGAAGAAGCTCAAATCTTTATTGAGCCACAGGGAATGTGTGTAATGGCTGGCATTGGAAAGAAATCAGGTCATGCGTCTATTGCATTGGAAAGTGTACATAAAAGGCTTGATACTAAATATGGCATAAAGCTCAATGACCCTCCTTTTGTGCGTTACCATCTTGAGCTTGGAGAAATTTCAAGTTATCCACCAGGAGTAAAAGAAAATGCTGGTATATTCTGTCACAATAATCCTTGGATAACATGTGCAGAAACTGTTCTTGGACATGGAAATGAAGCTTGGAATGTCTACAAGAAAATATGTCCTGCATATCTTGAAGATATCTCAGAGATTCACAGAACAGAACCTTATGTATATTCGCAAATGATTGCAAGTACAGACTCTCCAAGACAGGGAGAAGCAAAAAACAGCTGGCTTACTGGAACCTCTGCATGGACACTATTATCAATCACTCAAGAGATTTTAGGAATAAAACCTGACTATGAAGGGCTGAGAATTGAGCCTTGCTTACCTTCTTGCATTGCTGAATATAAAGTCCAAAGAATCTTTAGAGGCATTGTTTTTAACATAACGGTACAAAGGGCTTCTCAAGTTTCACAAAAAGGAATAGAAGTCAATGGAAATAAAATTAATGGATCGTTGATTGAGATCAATAAGTATTGCAATACTGATGCACTAAAAACAATTCAAGTTGTAGTGAATTACTAAATCTTTGAGGTTTTTCCATAATGCTCAGGATGACTCAAAAAACTTGCGCCAAGGAAGGCAATCTCTGAATTCAAATTTACTTTCTAGAAATTTTGATGAAAGGCCAATAAGTGTGCCATTAAAAAGTGCACAAATCACAGTGCCAATCTTAATTCCTTCAAAATGCCAAAGTCCAAAGAAAGAAAAAGAGAGAATTATGCTTATAGCAC
>CAVEGR010000110.1:0-11609 GCA_963615565.1 Phocaeicola massiliensis
AAAACCTTCCTTTTTTCCTTTCTGCTAAAGCTGAGTATGACACTGTGGTCTGGAGCGACGATGTAGATATAGCACCAGAGCATTTATATGAGTGTTCCAGAAGTATAGACAAGTGATTTTTCTTTTTATTGGTGATTTATCTGCCCAAAATGTTTCTCCAATAAATCTCTTTTAATTGTTTCTCTTAGCAACAATCAGTGCCTAGTTTTCTCTTATTTTTCCTCATTAATTGCTTTTTTCAGTCACATGTGATATCATCCTCCTCATGAAACACTTATCAATGGCTTTATTATCTGAGCTTGTCTCTTCAAAACGCAAAGCACTCTCAATTTCCCAATCCACCTTGTCATCCTTGACGGGGATTAACCGTTCGTTGCTATCCCGTCTTGAGGCAGGCTCTTACACTCCTTCTGTTGATCAGCTTGTAGCTCTTTCTACCACACTTTCTTTTCCCCTTTCTGATGTTGTTGTGGAGGAGACTACCTCTTCCTCCGCTTCGCGTATGAAGATAGCCGTAGCAGGAACAGGGTATGTAGGTCTCTCTCTTGCTGTTCTTCTTTCTCAGAACAATGATGTTACTGCTGTTGATATAATCTCAGAGAAGGTTGAAAAACTTAACAATTGGATAAGTCCAATTCAAGACGAGTACATAGAGAAGTACCTCTTCCAGCATGAGGAGCGTCATTTATCTCTTAGAGCTACCCTTGACGGAGAGAATACTTACTCTAATGCTGACTTCATCATTGTTGCAGCTCCTACCAACTATGATCCAAAGACCAACTTTTTTGACTGCAGTGCAGTGGAGAGTGTGCTTGCTTTAATTAAGAAGGCTACTTCCTCCAAGCAAGACAAACCTACTGTTGTTATCAAATCAACAGTTCCTGTGGGGTATACAGTAGAAGTGAGAAAGAAGATGGGTATGGATAATATCATCTTTTCTCCGGAGTTTTTGAGGGAATCCAAGGCACTTTACGACAATCTATATCCAAGTAGAATTATTGTGGGCTCTGATGAGAAAAATCTTGAAAAAGCAAAGCTTTTTGCGTCCCTTTTAGAGGGAGGAGCTGTCAAAACTTCTATTCCAGTTCTCCTCATGTCTACTACTGAAGCAGAGGCTACAAAGCTATTTGTAAACACATACCTTGCCCTAAGAGTCTCATACTTCAATGAACTCGATACTTACGCTGAAGTGAAACATCTTAAGACAGCTCCTATTATCAAGGGAGTATGCCTAGATCCCAGAGTGGGGGACTACTACAACAACCCGTCATTTGGTTACGGTGGCTACTGCCTACCTAAAGATACCAAGCAACTTCTTGCAAACTACAAGGATGTACCTGAGAACCTTATCCAAGCTATTGTCGAGTCTAATCGCACACGTAAAGACTTCATAGCTGACCGTGTGATGGAGATAGCGGGTATGTATACACCCTCTTCTGATTACTCTCTAGACAAGGAGAAAAAACAGAATGAAACCGTTGTAGGTGTATACCGCCTGACTATGAAGAGCAATAGCGATAACTTCCGTCAGTCTTCAATTCAGGGTGTGATGAAAAGGATTAAGGCAAAAGGTGCAACTGTCATCATATTCGAGCCTACCTTGGAGGATGGTTCCACCTTCTTTGGCTCTTTTGTAGTCAATGACCTAAAGAAGTTCAAGAGAATGTGCGGGTGCATTATAGCAAACAGGTATGAGAACACACTTGATGATGTGAAAGAAAAGGTCTATACACGTGACCTTTTTAGGAGGGATTAATGGAAAAAATAGCTCTAGACAATAAAACAATTCTTGTTACCGGCTCACCGGGATTTATAGGTGCTAATCTTGTCATGAGGCTCCTCAGGGAAATGAAGTGTGGGACTGTTGTCAGTCTCGACAATATGAACAACTACTATGACCCGTCTCTCAAGGAATACAGGCTTAAACTCATAAAGGAGATGAAGAGCCCTGTTAAACATGTATTTGTCAAAGGTAGTATTGCTGACAGGGAACTTATAGACAAGCTCTTCAGTGAATACCATTTTAATATCGTAGTAAACCTTGCAGCGCAGGCCGGTGTGAGGTATTCAATTGAGAATCCTGATGTCTATATAGAGAGCAATATCATGGGATTCTACAATATTCTTGAAGCATGCAGGCATTATCCGGTGAAGCATCTTGTGTATGCATCATCCTCCTCCGTCTATGGTGGAAACAAGAAAGTTCCGTTCTCCACAGATGATAAGGTCGATAATCCTGTCTCGCTCTATGCCGCTACAAAGAAGTCTGATGAGCTACTAGCTTATGCTTATTCAAAACTCTATAAGATTCCGTCTACCGGACTGCGTTTTTTCACTGTCTACGGACCAGCAGGTAGACCAGACATGTTTTACTATAGTGCAACAGATAAGCTTGTGAGAGGTGACACTATCAAGATCTTCAACTATGGTGATATGAAGCGCGATTTCACATACATTGATGATATAGTTGAAGGAGTATTCAGGGTTATGAAGAGACCACCTGAATATTACAAGGTATATAATATTGGGGGAGGTCAGCCGGAGAATCTTCTCACTTTTGTTTCCACTCTTCAGGAGGAACTTGTGAGAGTAGGCGTGCTCCCTGAGAATTACGACTTTGAAGCCCACCGAGAACTTGTTGGCATGCAAAGCGGGGACGTTCCTATTACTTATGCAGATTCAAGCGAACTTGAGAGAGACTTTGGCTTTACGCCTAAGATAGGAATAAGAGAAGGACTAGGGAAGTTTGCTTTGTGGTATCATGAGTATTATAGCAGTTATCATCATGACAATTAAATTTAAGATCAATATCTTTGTCTGTATCTGTTTATGTTAAGATCATAAAACATTTAATCTATTACTTTATTCACAATATTGTTGTATACTAATCTATGAAAAAATTGCGGAATCCGCAAAAAAATCATGAAGGAAAAAGATAATGCAGTATCCAAGAAAACAATATTTGGAAAAACTTATCAGAAAAAGAGACAACGGTCGTATAAAGGTCATTACTGGCTTACGTAGGAGTGGCAAGTCTTATCTTCTGTTTAATCTGTACCGTCAGTATCTTTTAAAGTCTGGAATTCAGGAAGATCAGATTCTTGGACTTTCGTTGGACGAGATTGATAATGCAAAATACCGCAACCCTTTTGAGCTTAATAAGATCATAAAGGAACATATTACAGATAAGAATAAGCGTTATTATGTGTTCCTTGATGAAATTCAGTTTGTATCAGAGATTCAAAATCCTTATGTGGATGATCCAAACGAAAAGTTGACTTTCATTGATGTTTTACTTGGGTTGATGAAGATTCCAAATGCAGATATCTATGTCACTGGTAGTAACTCAAAAATGCTCTCATTTGATATTCTGACTCAGTTCCGTGACCGTGGAGATGAAATTCGTGTCAATCCACTATCTTTTGCTGAAGTGTATGAGAACTATGAAGGAGACAAACGCGGTGTTTGGCGGGATTATTACACTTATGGAGGGATGCCACTGGTATGGCAGACCAAGTCTCATGAAGAAAGGAGTCTCTATCTTAGAGATCTCTTTACTCGAACCTACATCAAGGATGTTCTGGAGCGTCATCAGATTAAAAACAATGCAGAAGTGCTAGAAATTCTTCTTAATGTGCTTGCCTCCAGTATTGGATCTCTTACCAATGTGAGTAAACTAGCAAATACTTTTGAAAGTGAACGGCATATCAAAATTGCCCCGGATACACTTAATGCCTATATTGGATACTTCATAGAGGCTTTTTTACTTCAAAAGGCAGTACGTTATGACGTAAAGGGCCGTAAGTATATCAAAACTCCTGTTAAATACTATTATTCAGATGTAGGCTTAAGAAATGCGCGTCTTGGATTCAGACAACTGGAAGAAACGCATCTGATGGAGAATGTTCTCTACAATGATCTTATTCGCAGAGGCTATGACGTGGACGTAGGTGTTGTGGAACAAAATATCAGAACAAAAGACGGAAGAAACGCACGCAAACAGTTAGAGGTTGATTTTGTTGTCAATCGTGGAGAAGAACGTTACTATATTCAGTCTGCACTTTCCGTTGATGATCTTGAAAAAAAAGAACAGGAAATTGCTTCTCTCATTCGTATTCCAGATTCCTTTAAGAAAATTGTTGTTGTAAAGGATTACATTAAGCCTTGGATAGATGAGCATGGAATTCAATATATAGGAATAGAAGATTTTCTTTTGAATGAAAGCTTCATCTTTAAATAATGTTTATCTGAAAAAATTGCGGAATCCGCAAAAAAAATCAGATAAAAATTTTTTATTCTAAAACTTTATAACTAGAACCTACTTCTAAAATTTGTTGCTTTCTCCTAGATGGCATGTTAGAATAAGAACAAAAGGAGGGAAGGGTGCTCTAAAAAAGAGGATTGAATGGCTAAAAAAATCCATTTGTCTAATTTAGAGAAAAATGAAAAGAAGAAACTTGGAAAAGTAAGTTTCGTCACAATTTTTAGCGTATTTATTGCTTGTGTAATTATGGTTGGTTGTTTTGCTTGTTCTCAAAACACAGTCACTCAGCCAAACAAAGAACAACAGGCAACAATGGACAAAATCTATTGGACAAATGAAGTAGTAGATACCAAATGGACGGCCTCTGCCAATAGTAAGAACAATTTTCTTGATGGCCAAGATGAATCTTTAGATTTGGAGTTTGCAGCTGAGGATAATGGTACAATTTATGCTTATTTTTCATCATCTGACGTTGCAGTATATACTGGTGTTCTTACACTAGAGAGTTCTGAAGGTTCAATAGATTTTGTAGATGAAGAAAAAAAGTGGGATGTTAAATTTTCTGAAAAGAATGACGTAAGATATCTCACTATTTCATGCGGGAACGGAGATGTCTATTATACTTCAAAGAAGTAATTTCAAAGAAGTGATGGGCATTCGCTTTGATGGGGTACTATGGTTCTAATTAAACCAGAGCACCTTTTCCTGCGAAACTTCTGTGGAAGTTTTGAGGAGCCATAGTTAAGACTCCCCAATTCCAGCACCTACGTTGTAGGGCTGGTCTTTTCAACACACTCCAAAGGTTTTTGCAAAAACCTCTCAAACTCCTAATCTTGCTTATATTCTTCAGTTATAACTCCCTCATCAGATTCCCCTGGAGCACTTGTGACAATCTCAATACGTCTTTCAATTTTAGAAAGCTCTTTGTCAACTTCATTTGCAAGCTTCATGCCCTCTTCATAGAGAGAAACGGCATTTTGGAGCTCTGTATTTGGATCTTGAAGACTTTTTGCAATTTCCTCAAGTTTATTTAATTTTTCTTCAAACGACATTATGAACCTCCTCAACGCAGGCACTTATATGGCCATCTGCCAATGTAATTTCCATCATATCACCAGTCTTAACTTGCTTTATACTTCTCAGAGTTTTGCCATCTTTTATTGTAAGAATACCATAGCCTCTGTCTAAAATTGAAAGCGGACTTAACGCATCTATTTTGTGTGAAAGCATTTGCACTTTTGTTTTTTTCATAGCAACCAAGTTGTAAATTTCACGCCTTAGGGAGCTTATTGCATAATCCAGCCTCATTCTGTTGTGAGAAAGCCTATTTTCCAACTGGGCTTTGGCATTTTCTTTTGAGAAAGCTGCCACCCTGAGCCTTATATCTGAAATGCGAGACGCCATACTTTCTTTCATGCTTGCACGAAGGCTTTCTACTTTTGCCTGCTGGTCTATGGTACTCTCACACACTAATTCTGCTGCAGCCGATGGCGTTGGCGCCCTCAAATCTGCTACAAAATCAGAAAGAGCCCAGTCAATTTCATGTCCTACAGCAGAAATTACAGGAACAGTGGAATTATGGATGGCTTCAATTACACAATCTTCTGAAAATGGTAGAAGATCTTCAATGCTACCACCTCCACGGCCCACAATCATAACATCTGCAAGTAGAAATTCGTTAACTTCGTTGATTCTCAATGCAACAGATTTTGCAGCCTCTGAGCCTTGAACAACTGCAGGAAGAATGATGATGTCAAGATTTGGACTGCGTCTTCCTGTGATTTGTAGAATGTCTTGAAGAGCAGCACCAGTTTGACTTGTGATGACTGCAACCCTGTTTGGCCTTTTTGGAATAGGTTTCTTTAATTTTTCATCAAAATAGCCTAGTTTGGCATAATAGCGCTTGCGCTGTTCAAGCATTGCAAGGATATCGCCTTCGCCAAAAGGCTCCATGGAAGTGCAGACAATTTGATACGTTCCGCGTGGGCCATAGACGCTAATGCTCCCTTTAACAACAACCCGTTGTCCGTCTTTTGGAACGAAGGAAATTCTAGAAATTGTGCTTTTCCAAATAACAGCATTAATGACAGAGTTTTCATCTTTTAATGAGAAATACCAATGTCCAGTGGATGCTGGTTTAAAGCCGGAAATCTCACCTTCTACGGTTAAATTGTAAAATGAACCCTCAAGTGTTGTCTTAACAAGAGAAGTGAGTTCACTAACTGTAAGCTTTGGTATTGTGTCATTCATGTAATTAGCCTTTATGTTAAATATCCTTCATACGAAAAAAGGGTAGCCAATGTTTAAATTTGGCCACCCTCTATCATTCAAAAAATATATTGGTACAATTACTCCTCAACAATAGCACCAACTGGGCAAACTGATGCGCATGTTCCGCACTGAACGCATGTGTCCTGATCTATTACATAGATATCGCCTTCAGAAATTGCTCCTACTGGACATTCACCAGCACATGTTCCGCATGCTGCGCAAGAATCTGTGATTCTGTAAGCCATTTCGCTTCTCCTTTTTTATATGAGTCTGCTTTGCATCAGATTTCTCATCTGATTAACCAAAGAATACTCCACCAAGGAGCAAAGGTCAATAAGGATGGCAATAAGAACAATCTTGATTTATAGGCCTCAGAACGCTATTATGACCGTTATGAAGAATCTAGTTCTTGCTGAAAAACCTAGTGTTGGAAAGGAACTTGCCAGAGTACTTGGATGTACAAACAGAGGCAAGTATCTAGAAAATGATGATTACATTGTAACTTGGGCTTTAGGACACCTAGTTACTCTCTGTCCTCCTGATTATTATGGGGCTGAGTATAAGCGTTGGCAATTAAAGGATCTTCCAATTCTTCCAAAGAAATTGGAGACCATGGTTATAGATAAGACAAAAGAACAATTTGAGGTTGTAAAATCCCTTTTAGACCGTGAAGATGTTGAAGGTGTAATTATTGCAACAGATGCCGGCCGTGAAGGCGAGCTTGTTGCAAGATGGATTTTAAAGCAAGCCTGTTGCACAAAACCAGCAAAGAGACTTTGGATTAGTAGCCAAACAGATCTTGCAATAAAGCAAGGCTTTGCAAACCTCAAACCAGCAAGCGATTACGATAATCTCTATGCTGCAGCAGAAAGCCGTTCTTATGCAGACTGGTACGTTGGCTATAACGTTTCAAGAGCAATGAGCTGCCATTTTGACACAAGACTTTCCGCTGGAAGAGTTCAAACCCCAACTCTTGCTTTAATTACCTCTCGTGAGGACGAGATTGAAGACTTTGCAGGCCGTTTCTATTGGACAATTAAGGCAGACTTTGGCTCTTTCAAAGCCTCTTGGTACTCTCAAGATAACACTATTAGAATTCCTGATGAGAAAACTGCAAACGAGCTTGTTGAAAAACTCAAGGGCGCAAAAGGTGTTGTTAAGAGCCTTAAAGAAGTTCCAAAGACAGAAAAACCACCTCTTGCCTATGACTTAACAGAGCTCCAGCGAGATGCCAATAATATATTAGGTTTCTCTGCAAAGGAAACTTTGGATACTCTGCAACGTCTCTATGAAGTACACAAAATTGTCACTTACCCAAGAACAGACAGTAGGTACATCACAGCAGACATTGTCCCAACTATCCCAGATAGACTCATGGCGTTAACGGCAACAAGTTTTTGGATGCGTGCTTCAAAATACATGAAATCTGGTTTCCGCACAGACCTTTCACGTCTAGTTAATGACGCTATGGTCAGCGACCACCACGCACTTCTTCCCACAGAGCAAAAAGTAGACCTTACTAAGTTATCTACAAACGAGAAAGCTCTTTGGGAGCTGATTGTTACACGCTTTTTGGAAACTTTATCACCTGACTACGAATACAAGACTACTACATTGGAGGCCAATGTCTCTGGTGAGCGCTTCATTGCACGTCTAACTGTACCTACAGCTCAAGGATGGCGTGATGTTGCACGCGATATTGGAAAGCGCTCAGCTGCCCCTGTTGAAGATGACGAAGATGATGAAACTGGTCTTGCAACATTGACAGAGGGATCTGAACTTGAAATTAAAGACATTGTTCTAAAACGCAACAGCACACTTCCTCCAGAGCGCTACACGGAGGCAGAACTCTTGTATGCAATGGAACATGCAGGAAGGCTGGTAGACGACATAGAACTCAAAAAGCGCCTTGAAAATGGCCTTGGCACTCCTGCCACTAGAGCCGATATCATTGAAAAGCTAATCCAAAATAACTGCATAGAACGCCGTGAAAAGGAACTTGTACCAACGGCAAAAGGACGTGAACTAGTACGTCTTGTTCCTGCTCAGCTTAAGAGTGCAGAGCTTACTGGAAAATGGGAGCAAAGGCTCTTTGCAATCTCCAACGGAGAAGAAAAAGAGGCCCAATTTGTTGATGACATCAAGAAAAATGCAACAGAACTTGTAAATCAGGTCATTGTTAACCATGACACGTTTGATCCAAATCTCATGGGAGACAAAGATAGATTATGTCCTGCATGTCATTGGCCAATGATGAAAATTCTAGATGAGTATGACAGACCTCATTATGTTTGCCAGCGTTTCTCTTGTGGCTATGAAGAGATGGAAGTCAAAAAACGTGTAGAAGTTGAGCCTGAAACTGTAGTGCCAACTCATGCAAGTGCATCTCCTACAAAGAAGGTCATTGCTGTAGCAACTCCAGGAAATGATGGTAAAAAGCGTATTGTGCTTCACAAGTCAGCTGTCAAAGCTGCCGTTGCTAAAGCACAGCCACAGGTTAAATGGGAAACTGTAATTGAAGTTGTAAAACCAAGTCATTACAGACCACCAAGACAGGAATGGTCTTCTAATAAGACTTTCACAAAGCCCTTCAATAAGCCTTCAGATAAGCCTAGAACAAACTTTAAGAAAGATAATGCAAAGTCTACTTCTTCTAGTGAGAGTACAGGTGGAACATTTGCAGACTTTATCAGAGCTTCTGAAGAACGTAAAAAGCGTGATGAAGAAAAGCGCAAGAAGAAGTGATTAAACTTCTTCTTGTGTCATTTTCATAAGTTCTGGAGTGTGCTTATTTAGACCAAAATAGACTTCTGCAATGTTAGTGCAGTGATCTCCAATGTGCTCAAGATGTTTAATTTCATCCAAAATGCACAGTTGCTCTGCAACGTTTTTGCTGCTTTGAGTAAGTTGTTTGTACACAAGCTCTTGGATCTCCGTTCTTGTATTGTTAACTTTTTCTTCATATAAGTTTGCAGTCTTCATTTCACTTTCTGTTAGCTTTTGTCCTAAGTGAGAAACTACAAAATCCAAATATTGCTGAACAAGATTACTGTAGGATTCAAGTGTTTTAACGTTGTCATCAGACATCTTCCAGCCTGATTTTTGCTTTTTGTCTAACAGCATGATTATATCACAGCAACTGTCTGTAATTGATTCTATTTCATCAATAATACGGAGCATTCCGCTTGTACTTGTTCCATATGGAGTTTCCTGAATTTCGCCTGTAATATGACTACAGATTGAAGTCAGTTGCTCTTCCATTTGGTCTACGTAGTCTTCTTTTTGTTTTAGATTAGAGACAATGTTAGAAATATCGGTATCTTGAGAAAGTAGGGCCTTTGTGCAGGTTTCAAACATCTTGGTTGCTATTGTGCCCATTTTGCCAATTTCGTCCTGGATTGCAGAGATGTAGACTTCAGGTGTTTCCATAAGCGTGCCCGGAACGTATTTGAAGTGGTATGATGAGTCCTCGTAGTCTTTTTTGTTTGGTATAAGGCGCGTTATTAGTGCTGCGTATTGGTTGATAAAAGGTGCAAAAAGAAGTGTATTGAGGATATTGAACATGCTGTGGAACATTGCAAGGAATGTTGGGATTGTTGCATATAGTTCTTCTCCCTGCATAGTGTAGATATCTCCAGGGGTGATGAAGTTTACAAATGCCATCATCCATTTTAGGAATATAATTGATAAAATTGAGCCAATTAAATTGAACAAAATGTGTGCCCATGCAGCTCTCTTTGCATTTGTGCTAGTGCCAATTGAAGCAAAGAATGCAGTAATTGTTGTTCCTATATTCTGCCCAAGTACTAGTGCACATGAGGCTGTAACGCCAATCCAGCCTTGGTAGGCCAGTGTGAGTGTTATGGCCATGGCGGCGGCTGAAGATTGAACTATTATTGTTAAGATTGTTCCAATTAGTACACATAAAAGTATTGTGGAAAGTGAACCGTCATTCATTTTTTCTAGAAAACTAAGTATAGCGACGTTTCCAGAAATATCGGGCATTGAAGTTTGTAGATAACTAAGTCCTAAGAATAAGAATCCAATGCCAAAAAGGATTTCACCAATATCCTTCTGTTTGGTTGATTTTGAAAAAAACAGTGGAAGACCCAAACCTACTAGCACTATTGCTATGTTGGTTATATCCATTGAAAATCCCAAAGTGGCCATAATCCAGCCAGTTATTGTTGTTCCTATGTTTGCTCCTAGGATTACTCCTATTGCTTGAACCAAATTCATCAAGCCCGCATTAACAAAACTGACTACCATGACAGTGGTTGCAGTAGAGCTGTTAATCAAGGCTGTAATAAAAATGCCTGTGAATATGGCTGTAAACCGGTTTCCTGTCATAAGGTTCAAGACGTTTTTCATCTTTTTGCCTGCAGTTTTTTGAAGCCCATCGCTCATTTTCTTTATTCCATACAAGAAAATGCCTAGGCTACCGGCTATTTGAAGGATTGTAAATATTATATGCATGATTTTACTTTACAATAATTTTACATAAGAATCAATTATAGTATTATTATATTTTTTTATAATTGAATAGAATTTATCATTCAATCTAATTATTAATTTATTCTCAAAATAGGTCATTTTGGCTATAATTTACTCATGCACGAAAGGATTCTAGTTCATTGTTGCTGTGGGCCGTGTTCAACCAGTAGCATCCAAAGACTTTTAGATGAAGGTTATGAGCCTGTGTTGTGTTATGGAAACAGTAATATTTGGCCTAAAGAGGAAAATGATAAGCGTTACGCTGAATTGTTGAAGGTCTCTCAATGCTATGGAGGCCTTGAGGTGGTTAGGCAAGAATATAACCACAACAGTTGGCTTTCTTTTATCAAAGGTCTTGAAAATGAGCCAGAACATGGAAAAAGATGTTTAAAATGTTTTGAATTTAATCTTTTTCAAGCATATCAAGAAGCAAAAAAACTTGGCATTGATAAGTTTACAACAACGCTAACTGTTAGTAGATTTAAGAAAAGTGAGTCTATCTTTTCTGTTGGTGAAAAGTTTGAAGGCTTTACTAAGATAGATTTTAAAAAGAAAGACGGTTTTGCAAACAGTGTTAAAA
>CAVEGR010000111.1:0-4286 GCA_963615565.1 Phocaeicola massiliensis
CTAATATTAAATATTATATAAAATATATAAAAGTTATATTAAAAAATATCATTAAAATTGAGTTGTTATACAACTCTAAATGTGCAAAAAAACTCTAGAGAAGAAAAATGCGTTATATAGCTACGTTAGTGGTAAAGAGGCTACCAATGCCGGCACCGGTGTAGACTACAAGAGTTACTATGATGCCTGCAATTAGTACTCCGGCTTGGATGGAGAGAGCACTTTTCTTTTTGTTTAAGCCAAGGACCCAAGAGCCAATTGTTCCAGTCCAAGCTCCGGTCATGGGTAGGGGAATTGCAACAAAGAGCATAAGTCCAATAAGCCCATATTTTTCAACTTGAGGGCCAACCTTGGCACGAGAGCGTGCGATAGTTTTTTCAAAAAATTTATGATAGGCAGGCCATTTGTCTAGAACTTTGTGTAATGTATTAAAGAAGAAATATCCTAAAAGTGGAGCCATAGCATTTACTAAGACACTTATTATGAAACATTGATACAGAGGAATGCCGTTGAGGTACCCATATGGGATTGCTCCTCTGAGTTCCGATATTGGCAGAATGCTTAATAGCGCCATTAGTAGATAATGTTTTAGCATTTTATTCGTTTGAGGTTTTGCAAAATTTTGAAAACCATTTTTCCTTTATTTGTTTTTTGCAACAACCTCAATTGAAATTGCATTGGCAGGACACATTTCATGGCAACAGTAGCATCTTATACATTTTGAATAATCAGCAACTACATGTTTTTTATATTTGCCATCACATTGTTCTTTCATTGGCTCCATAGTTAAGGCTTTTGCAGGACAAATGTTAACACATTTAGCACAGCGGATACAAGAATCATCATTAAAGAGTGGTCTTGGTTCCTTTCTCTGTGCTTTCTTTTGAGCTGAGCGGGTAAGAAATGGAATAATTAAACTCTTCACAAAGTGCGTTTTCTTAGAAATAGGAATCCTTACAAAGTCAGAGACCACAATATCATGTGCATTCAAAAGTGGATAATTTATTTCAGATGGCAAAATGTGTCGTCTTGAAGCTTCTTTGATAATAGGAAGGTCATCTGGATTATATCCCATGATAATGCCTTGGGCGTAGTCAATGGCAATACAGCTATTTGATGCTATGATAAGGCCAAGGGGTCTTGGAGTTCCGTTGGCCGGTCCTGCACCTTCCATGCCGATAACTGCGTCTATAAAAGCAAAAGAAGGTTTAATTGTTTCATGAATTCCAACAATGAGATGAGCAAAACTTTCTCTATTTGGGCATTTTACGTGACATGTACTTTTATGAAGGCCAGGGATTGTTCCAAAGAGGTTTTTAACAGCACCAGTTGTGTACATCAGCTGATGAGTTTTGAATTTAGCTAGAGAAAAGACCATGTCAACTTTATCAATGATGCTTGCCATGTATAGAGAGCGAGTAGTACCTTGAATGTGTTTTTTTACAGGATTTTGCGTAAAATCTACCCAATGTACATTCTCTTCTTCACAAATGGTATGAATACCACAAACTTTTCCTTCAAAACTAGGACTCTGTAGTCCGGGAGAATCTCCAACATAAATCTCAGTAGCTTCTTGTGACTTTAAGAGTCTAATTACAGCCCTAACAAATTCTGGATTTGTTGTTATACAATCTTCTGGTTTTGCATCTGAAAGAATGTTTGGCTTAAGTAAAATACTTTTACCGTTTACATTTGGCATAGAGCCTTCTTTTGCAGCTAGAGAGATAGCAGAATATAGTTCATCAAAGTTATAACTTTCACATTTTGTTATAGCAACATTTACACTTTTCATATTGTTTTACCTATTTTTTTAATTAGACAGAAATAAAGTGGACCACAAGAAGAATAAGAATCTGGAAGAATTATTCTTCCATGTGGTAGTTTCTCACTAACAATAGCAACATCTGGAGCAATTTCTTCTATAGGAATTTCCTCAAATAAGGCACTGCGTTTTTTGCAAAGTTTTTCTATGACAAGTTCATTTTCAACTGGATTTATAGAGCATGTACTATATAGAATATATCCTTCTTCAATAACGGCATCAAAGGCAGCAGCAAGCATTGCAAATTGCTGAATTGCAAGTCTTTTTGGGCGTGATGGACTCCAAATTGAGAGAGCTAAAGGGTCAGTTAGAACATGGCGTTCTGAAGAACAAGGAGCATCAAGAAGTATGCAGTCATAAACGTCCTTTTCGTATAAAGACCAAGTTGTACTGTCATGACCTGTAATAGTGATGTTGTTTCGTACAGTTTCAGGTAAACAAGTATTAATGACCTTTGCAAGTCTAGTTCTTCTTTGAGCTGAGCGGTCATTAGCAACAAGCCTTCCTGTGCCATTAAGCTTCATAGCAAGCACTAAAGTTTTGCCACCGGGGGCTGCGCACATATCTAAGACTTTATTGTTTTCCTTAATAGGAAGTATAGACGCAGCCAAAATGGAAGCTTTATCCATGTAATAAGGTGAAAGCAAATTATCACTTAACAAGACTGGATTGCTTTCACAAAGCATTGCTTCTTTAAGAGAAGGCCACCTTGAGCCATAAATTTCATTGTAGTATAAGTCAAATTTCTCACTTCCAGTGAGATTTTTAGAATTGCTTTTTTTTGCCATTAAAAGGCATCTCCTATAACTTTGACTAAAGCTTGAGTTCCACATCTTCCATAGCCTTTTTCACATAGCTCTTCATACATGGATTCAACTAGTTCAAGGCCTTTGAGCTTTAGTCCCATTCTATGGCTTTCTTCAATTGCAATTTTCATATCTTTCACAAAATGCTCAACAATGAACCCTGGAGCATAATCTCCTTTTATAATTCTTGGAGCATAACTGTCCAGCGAAAAACATTCGGCTGCACCTTTTGAAATAGTTGCAACCATTGTTTCTAAATCAAGCCCGGCAGCTTTTGAGTAGGCTAGAGCTTCACAAAGTCCAACCATTGTTCCTGCAATTTGAATTTGGTTTGCCATTTTTGTATGCTGTCCTGCTCCGGCTGGGCCCTCAAGAACTATGGATTTGCCCATAAGTTTAAATAGGGGTTCTACTTTTTCTAATGTTGATGCATCTCCCCCTACCATGATGGAAAGAGTTGCGTTCTTTGCTCCTAAATCTCCACCAGAAACTGGAGCATCTAATGCTTCACATCCTATGGATTTAGCTTTTTCGTAGATTTTTACAGCTAAAGATGGTTTTGTTGTGGTCATGTCTACCACGATTGGTCTTGATATCGGGTTAGAGGCAGAGGAAGCAGTGCAGCTTTCAAGCCCGGCGAAAATGCCATCTTGACCAAAATAGACTTCTTCAACATCTGAGGGAAAGCCTACCATTGTGAAGAGAACATCGCAATTTTGGGCCACTAAGGCAGGGTTTTCTACGTATGTTGCACCAATGGCGACCAAAGCATCAGTTTTAGATTTTGTTCGATTATAGACTACTGCGTGGTTGCCTCCTTCAATGAGATGTTTGCACATGCTTGAGCCCATGATACCAGTTCCAATCCATCCAATATTCATATTTCCTCCAGAAACTTTTCATATATTTTTTTTTGAAGTATAATGCTATTTTGTGAACGAAAACAACCAGACTTTTGAATGTCTCCCAGAAGAGGAGATTGTTGATATTGCCGATTTCTTTAAGGTGTTTGGTGAGCCCACACGCCTGAAGATTCTCTATATGTTGGAAATGGGTGAAGCGAGTGTGAATACTATTTCAAATTCACTTGGAATTTCGCAATCTGTCACAAGCCAGCACCTAAAGCTTTTGAGGGTGGCGCGTCTTGTGCGTTGGCGTAAAGATGGCAAAAATGTGATTTATTCTCTTAATGATGACCACATTGCACGTATTTTATCGCTTGGCACGGAACATTATGAGGAAACTATTTCGCCTGAAGCATGATTTGACATGTAATTTTTCTTGATTTGGATTGTTTGGCTGTTGGATTGAAACTGGATTAAAAATAGTATGAGACGTGGTTTTCTCTTCATATTAGTATTATTTTTTCTCGGTGTTTTTTGCTTTACTTCATGCACGTCAACGTCAAGCCTTATAGAAAGATTTAGCCTTGATGTCCCTGTTGCGCAAGAAGAGTCTACCAAAATTCTCACTGGAACTATCAACTATGGTGCAGGCTTTTACTTTCCAAGCTCTAACGACATTCTTGATATCTCTCTTCTCAAGACCGATTCTACTACTGGTACAATTCAAGAGATTTCTCACCAAAGAATTAGAAACATTCAAAGGTTTCCTCTACAGTTTTCTGTAAGATATGACAAAAACGATATTACTGACGG